>JADHTD010000114.1 GCA_016776525.1 Rhodospirillales bacterium | reverse complement strand
CCCCGGCCTCGGCCCGGCAGTCGATGGCCAGCGTATTGAGGTCGGCGGCTCGCGTGTGCTTCCAGTCACTGGCGGTGCCGTCGAGGCGTTTTTCCAGATCGCCGCCCAGGTGTTCAAGGACGGTAATGGAACTCGGCCCGAAGCCGCGCGCCGTTAACAGGGCCGCCACTTCCGCCGGGCTGTCGCCGTCGCGGCTCAGCACCAGCAGCCGCAACCCCGAAAACAGGAAACGATTGAGGGCTTCCAGAGGCCGCCCGTGAATGGTCAGGCTTTCCAGGTCCGGCAACGACCAGCCCATGCGCGAAGCCGCCAGGCTGAAGGCGCCGGGGGCCGGAACCGTAAAAATCTCATCCGCTTCATAATGGCGGGCCAGCACCGAGCCGACGCCGTAACAAAAGGGATCGCCCGACGCCAGCACCACCACCCGTTTGTCTTTGTGCTTTTCCAGTACGCCCACCTGTTCGTGGAAGCCGCCCTTCCAGGACAGGCGCTCGGTGCCGTTGTCGGGCACCTTCGACAAATGACGTTGGCCGCCGACCAGCAGTTCGGCGCCGTCGATAAGTGCCCGGGCGGCGGGACTGATGCCGTCGAGGCCGTCCTCGCCGAGGCCGATAACGGTCAACCATGCGGTCATGTTTCTTCCCCGACTATGGCCAGGGCATTAACGGCGGCGGCGGCGATGGCGCTGCCGCCGAAGCGGCCCCGGAGCGTCACAAAGGGGATATCCCCGGCATGTTGGATGAGGGCTTCCTTCGATTCGGCGGCGCCGATAAAGCCGACCGGAAAGCCTAAGATGAGGGCCGGCTTCGGCGCCCCCGCCGCCAGCAGTTCCAGCAGCCGGAACAGCGCCGTCGGCGCATTGCCGATGGCCACCACGGCACCTTGCTGGCGATCGCGCCACTGGTCGAGGGCCGCCGCCGAGCGGGTGGTCGCCTGGGCGCGGGCGCTGTCCGCCACCCCGTCGCCATGCAGGGTACAGACCACTTCGTTGTCGGCAGGCAAGCGCGACCGGATGATACCGCGGCGGACCATCTCCACATCGGCCAACACCGGCGCGCCGGATTTGAGGGCAGTTACGCCCGCCGCCACCGGATCGCCGTCCCAGGCAATGTTTTCAGCAATTTCCGGCAGGCCGCAGGCATGGATAAGGCGCACGGCCAGCGGTTGCAGGGTTTCCGGCAGGGGGCTCAAGTCGGCCTCAGTGCGGATTGCCGCGAAGGACCGGCGGTAGATTTCCTGGGGATCGCGCAGGTAGTCGAACATACCCGGCCTCTAACTTTCCTCACCAGGGGCATGGTCATGGGACTGCCCATGATGATGGTGGTCGTGGTGATGGCCATGGCTGTGGTCCGTGTCCCCATCGGTGCCGATGCCGCGCACATGATGGTGGTGACCGACCTGGGGCGCGCCGACGTCGGCCTCGTAGCCGATGATCTGTTCCCGGTACTTGCAAAGCTGACAGTTCATGACGTTTTCGCCGGTCAGCATTTCGCCGACCCGGTCGACGAAAGTATCGATCAGCAGCGGGTGATCGTTGAGATACCCGGCTTTGAGGAATTCAATGTCCGGGTGGGCCGACGCCACCTCGTCGGTCCAGTCATAGATGCGCCGCACCAGAATGCCGGTAAACAGGAAATAGGGGAACACGATGATCCGCTTGAAGCCCAGCCTGACGGCACGGTCCAGGCCTTCGTTGACCAGCGGATAGGCGACGCCGGAATAGCTGACCTCGGCCCAGCCGAAACCCAGTCCTTCCCACAGCATGCGGGCCACCTTGCAGACGTTGGAGTTGGCGTCGGAATCGTTGGTGCCGCGCCCGACCACCATGAGCAGCGTCTCTTTGCGGTCGACCGTGCCCGAAGCCGCCTGTTCGGCTTCTTCGATGCGCTGGGCGGCGGCCTTGAGCAGGCGCGAATCGATGGCCAGATCCCGGCCATAGCGCACATCCAGGTCCGGGTGCTCGGCGGCGAATTCGTTGACTTCGCTGGGCAGGTCATTTTTTACATGACCGGCGGCGAACAGCATGCCCGGCAGGCAGAGGATACGGGTCGCCCCCCGGTCGCGCAGCTTATCGAGGCCTTCGCGCAGCATGGGCCGGGCGAATTCCAGGAAACCGCTTTCCACATCGTAATCGGGAAGGCGCTTTTTCAGGTGGGTGGAGAGGACGTTGAATTCCTCAACGGCGGCGGTGTCGCGGCTGCCGTGGCCGCAGATCATAACGGCGGTTTTTTCAGTCAATGCGCTTGGTCCTTGCCTTCGAGCGTCTCTGTCAAATTCCGGGGCCGAGTGGTCATTGCCTCCGCTCAGGTCTTCCCAGGGCGCACACTATAAGGTCTAGGCCAAGCCAATAACAGGGCAATATATCGGCGCCGGGCGATCTTCACGCTTTACGCAAGCTTTCGAGTCCAGCACACTTCCAGCCATGTTTACGTTCGGCATGACGGGGGATATCCACGGCTTCGATCCGCTGGTTTTGTTGCTGGTGGCGATGATCGTCGAGGCCTATATCGGTGAGGCGCGGTTCGTCTTCGACCGGATTAAGCATCCGGTGGCCCTCATCGGCGGCCTGGTGGAATTCCTGGAAAATAAGCTCAACCGCGAGAAACGCTCCACCATGGACCGGGCCGTGCGCGGTTTCCTGATGACCCTGTTCGTTGCCGGGCTGTGCGGCGCCGTCGGCTGGGCGGTTGCCTGGGTCTCGCTCAACCACACCTTCGGCTGGATGCTGGAACTGATCCTGCTGGCCACCCTGATGGCCCAACGCGCCCTTTACGACCGGGTCCGAGATGTGGCCGGGGCGCTCGACGAAGACGGGCTGGATGTGGCCCGCGGCACCGTTGCCCACATCATCGGGCGCGATGTGCGCCAGCTGGACGAACACGGCGTCGCCCGCGGGGCCATCGAATCCTGTGCCGAGAATTTCTGTGACGGCGTCGTGGCCCCGGTTTTCTGGTACGTGCTGTTCGGGTTTCCAGGACTGCTGGTCTACAAGGCGGTCAACACCCTGGACAGCATGATCGGTCACAGAACACCCCGCTACCAGGCCTTCGGCATGGCGGCGGCGCGCATCGACGACATCCTCAACTGGATACCGGCGCGGCTGTCGGGGCTGTTCATCGCCCTGGCAGCGCTGTTTGCCGGTAGCGCCTCTCCGTCCGGGGCTTTCAAGGTGATGCTGCGGGATGCGGGCAAGCACCGCTCGCTCAACGCCGGTTGGCCGGAAGGGGCCATGGCCGGGGCTCTCGGCCTTGCCCTGGCCGGTCCCAGGCGCTATTCCCACGGGGTCGTCGACGATTCCTGGATCGGCGGCGGGCGGGCACGGGCGACGTCCAAAGATATCCGGCGGGCACTGTATCTTTACGCCGTGGCCTGCCTGATCAACGGTATGTGGGTAGCGGCCATCGGCATCATCCGCCTCAACCTGGACTGAGGAAAAATATGCAAGGCGTCCTCAACGTTACCCTCCCCTTCTTTGCCCTAATCGGCGGCGGCTATGCCCTGGGCCGCATGAAGTTCCTGTCCCAGGAAGGGGTCAAGGGGCTCAACACCTTTGTTTTCTATTTCGCCCTGCCGTGCCTGTTGTTCCGGACCATGGCCTCGAAACCGATCGCCGAAATCTTCGATGCGCCGTTTCTGGCCGCCTATACGGTTGTCGGCGTCGTCGTCTTCGCCGTCATCGCGCTGATCGGGCGATTGTCCTTCCGCTGCTCCCTCGGCCAGGCCGGATTGCAGGGCCAGGCCGCCGTCGTCGGCAACATCGGCTTCCTTGGCCTGCCGCTAATCATGGCGCTGATGGGGGACGCCGCCGGGGTGCCGGTGGCCTTGGGCCTGCTCATCGACCTCATCATCATCGTTCCGCTGACCTTCGCCCTGCTGGAGGCCGACCGCCAAACCGGCAACGGCTGGGTGCGGTATGCCCGCGACCTGACGCGGTCCATGATCTTCAACCCGTTCGTGCTCAGCAGCGGCCTCGGCATTATTGTCTCGGCCCTCGGATGGGGCCTGCCCGTACCGATCGACGCCTTCACCAAACTGCTGGGCGGGGCGGCTGGGCCCTGCGCCCTGTTCGCGCTGGGCACGACGCTGGCCGGACGGGCCATTTCCAGCGGCCTCGGCCAGGTCAGCTACATGATCCTGGCCAAGCTGATCGTCCACCCCATCGCCATGTGGGTGGGTATGGTGCTGATTTTCCCGGTCGATCCCATGTGGGCGCAGGCCGCCATCTATGTGGCCGCCATGCCGATCGGCGCCAACCTTTATATCATTGCCCAGAATTTCGACACCTACGCCCATGAGACCTCGACGGCCGTGCTGCTGTCGACTTTCGTCGCCGTTTTCACGGTCTCCGCCCTGGCGGCTTTTATGGGTTAGAACACGCCAACAACCCGTCCAAATCCAGATGGGTTTCCAGGTGCTCGGCCAGGGCGTCCAGGGTTTCCTCGATGCGGGCTTCGTAGGACGGTCCCTGGTTGCGCCCGGCATGCAGGCGGCTGAGGAAGGCATGGCGGAACCCGTCGGCGGCAAAGATGCCGTGCAGGTAACTGCCCTGTATCCGGCCGTCCACGGTTGAAGCCCCTTCGGCGCGGCCATCATCGAGCGCCAGCCAGGGGCGGGCCCGGTCGGCGCCTTCCGTCAGGCCCATATGCATTTCGTAGCCTTCGACGGCAGCCCCGCTTTCGGTTTCGATACCGCGCACCAGTTCCAGGGTTTTGTCACCGGTGATCACCGTTTCCACATTAAGCAAACCCAATCCCTGGGCCTCGCCGGCGGGGCCTTCGGCGCCGTCCGGGTCGCTGAGGCGCAGTCCCAGCATCTGATAACCGCCACACAGTCCGACCACCCGGCCGCCGCGCC
Source organism: Rhodospirillales bacterium (assembly GCA_016776525.1). Lineage (GTDB taxonomy): Bacteria > Pseudomonadota > Alphaproteobacteria > Rhodospirillales > JADHTD01 > JADHTD01. The sequence goes on along the minus strand of JADHTD010000114.1, from coordinate 3,134 downwards.
GCACATGCGCCGCCAGGTCCTGGTCCCAGCCCTGTTCCCGCAAGAAGGCCAGATCGCCGAGGGTCGCCTTGGAGCCGGGTATGAGGATGAGATCAGCATCGCCGGGCAACGGGTCACCGGCCTCGACGATCACCACGTCGACGTCGGCTTCGGCGGCCAGCGGGTCGAGGTCGTCGAAATTGGCGATGCGGGACAAACGCGGCACGGCGATTTTGACCGGGCTGCCGGCGGTTGGCCCACTGCCTTCGTTATCCAGGGCCAGGGCGTCCTCCTTGGGAAGAAACCTGGCCGCCGCAAAGAACGGCACGACGCCGAAACAATTAAGCCCCGTCTTCTCACCGATGATGGTGATGCCGTCGTCAAAAAGCGACGCATCGCCGCGGAATTTGTTGATGATGTAGCCCTTGAGAAAATCCCGTTCGGTGTCGCTCAGCAACAGATGGGTGCCGATGAGAGATGCAATGACCCCGCCCCGGTCGATGTCGCCGATCAGCACAACGGGCACCCCGGCCGCTTCGGCAAAGCCCATGTTGGCGATGTCGGCGTCGCGCAGGTTGACCTCCGCCGCGCTGCCCGCCCCTTCGACGATGATCAGGTCCGCACCCTCTTTAAGGATTTCAAAGCTCTCCAGCACTGTCGGCAGCAGGCTTTTTTTGAGGGCATGGTATTCACGGGCCTTGGCCGTCGCCTGCACCTCTCCGCGGACCACCACCTGGGCGCCGATGTCGGTGGTCGGTTTGAGCAGCACCGGGTTCATGTGCACGGTCGGCTCGACCCCGGCGGCCCGGGCTTGCAGGGCCTGGGCGCGGCCGATCTCGCCGCCGCCGGGGGTGACGGCGGCATTGTTCGACATGTTCTGCGGCTTGAAAGGGCGCACCCTTAGGCCGCGGCGCTGGTAGGCCCGGAGCAGGCCCGCCACCAGCAACGACTTGCCGACGTCGGAACCGGTCCCCTGCAGCATCAGGGTCCGGCAGGATTGGGGCTTATCGGATGGCAAGGGCCTTCCTCAGGCCATCGGCTTTGGCGTTGGTAAATTTTCCCTCGAGGGCAATGGCCTGGGGCGTCGCCCCCTTGCCGTAATAGGCTTCGTTGAGGTCATTGCGCCGGGCCAGCACCGCCCCTTCCAGGGAAGCACCGCCGAAAGCGCCCATCTTGGCATTGGCGAAAGCCAGGATATAGGTGCGGGGATCGGTGGTGATGGCGGCTTCCATGCCGACGCCGACGACGCCGACGGTAATGCCGGTATCGGCGCCGAACTTGGCCTGATGCTTCATCAGCGATTGCAAGGCCTGATCGGTACGGACGACGAGAATGACCTCGGTGCTCTGGATGCCAATCTGAAAACCGATGCTGCCGGAACCGAGCGTATAAAAGGCCGGGTAGCTCCAGGAGCCGTCGGCGCGTTTGGCCAGCATCACCCCGTGCCCTACCTCGGCGGCGCCCAACAGTCCCGCCTTTATCACATTGGGCAGGACGACGACGGCACGGGCTCCGGGCATATACTTGGCGAACTTGGCCAGGTCCGGTTCGTGCTTGAAGCGCTCGACGGTCACCAGGGCGCGCTCAACAATGTCCTGCGGCAAGACCGCCGGATCGTTGCGGATGTCGGCGCAGGCGGTCAGGCCGCCAACGACCATCATCATAATCAACAAACGAAATTTGTTCCTCATCAGAATTCCACCCCCTTCTGGGCCTTGACGCCGCTGCGGAACGGGTGCTTGACCATGGTCATCTCGGTGACCAGGTCGGCGGCCTCAATCAGTTCATCCTTGGCGTTGCGCCCGGTGACCACCACGTGCAGCATTTCCGGCTTGTTGGTGAGCGCCGCCACCACCTCGCCCAGGTCGATGTAGTCGTAGCGCAGGACGATGTTCAACTCATCCAGGATCACCATGTCATAGGACGCATCGTTGATCATCTGCTTGGAGGCTTCCCAGGCGGCCTGGGCAGCGGCGACGTCGCGCCCCCGGTCCTGGGTCTCCCAGGTAAAGCCCTCGCCCATGGCCTTGATGGTGATCTGGTCGGGAAATTTTTCCAGGGCCAGCCGTTCGCCGGTTTCCCAGACGCCTTTGACGAACTGGATGATGCCCACCTTCATGCCATTGCCGATGGCCCGGAAAGCCAGTCCCATGGCCGCCGTCGACTTGCCCTTGCCCTTGCCGGTGTGGACGATCAGCAGGCCCTTTTCGATGGTCTTGGAGGCGATGATCTTGTCCCGCGCCGCTTTTTTCTTGGCCATCTTGGTATTGTGGCGGGCATTGATATCGTCGGAATCGCTCATGGGGCCTCCCCGGGATTAACGTCAGGCGTTCGGTCTGCTGAGAGTATAAATCAACGGCGGCGAGATGAAAGCGGCGTGCGTCCCCGCTCCCGATTTTATGCGCTTAACTGAACCAGCACATCATGGGTCGAATTGAGCCGGGGCCGCCACAGGCCGCGCTGCTGGGCCTCCAGCAGCTTGTCGCTCATTTCCTTGAGCGCCGCCGGGTTGTGCTGTTCGAAAAAAGCTCGAACCCTATTGTCAGCGATGTACGCGTCGTACACGGCGTCGAAGTGATGGTCCCGGACGCACTGGGCCGTCGCCTGGAAGGCGAACAGGTAATCGACGGTGGCGGCCATCTCGAAGGCCCCCTTGTAGCCGTGGCGCATGACGCCGTCGATCCATTTGGGATTGACCACCCGGGCGCGGACGACGCGGGCGACTTCTTCTTCCAGCGTGCGGATGCGGGGGCTTTCGGGGCGCGAATGGTCCGAGTGATAGGTCGCCGGCTGATGGCCGGACAGGGTGCGCACCGCCGCCGTCAGGCCGCCTTCGAACTGGTAGTAATCGTCGGAATCGAGCAAATCGTGTTCCCGGTTGTCCTGGTTCTGGACCACCGCCTCGACCTTTTCCAGGCGGCTTTCGAACAATCCGTGGGCGGCCTGGCCCTCGGCCCCGTCGCCGTAGGCATAACCGCCCCAGGCGACATAGGCCTTGGCCAGATCGGCATCGGTTTGCCAGCCTTTTTCGTCGATCAGCGCCTGCAGCCCCGCCCCGTAAGCGCCCGGTTTGGACCCAAACACCCGGAATCCGGCGCGGCGTTCCGCCTCCTCTTGCGTCAATCCGCCTTCGAGCAACCGCGCCCGTTCGCTCC
>JADHTD010000113.1 GCA_016776525.1 Rhodospirillales bacterium | reverse complement strand
GCCGAACAGGTCCACTTTATGGTGGAGGGCGTTATGCCGGAAGACGAACGGCAGAAGGGCGACACTTCAAGTTTTACCATGGTTAAGCCGGAAGACGCTGAAGGAAATCAGGCCTAATGGAAGACCTGATCCTGATCGTCGAGGACGAACCACCGCAGGTCGAAGTCTTACGGTACAACCTCGAATCAGAGGGATTCCGGACCGTGGTGGCGACCGGCGGCGAAGAGGCCCTGTTATTGGTCAAGGAAGAGGAGCCCGACCTGGTGGTGCTTGACTGGATGCTGCCCGATCTTTCCGGCATCGAGGTCTGCCGCCAACTCAAGGCGCGGCCCGATAGCAAAACCCTGCCGGTCATCATGCTGACGGCGCGCGGCGAAGAAAGCGACCGGGTCCGCGGCCTGGATACCGGCGCCGACGATTATGTCACCAAGCCCTATTCACCGGGCGAGATAATCGCCCGCATCCGCGCCGTGCTGCGGCGGGCACATCCGGAACGTGACGAGCAACTGCTGAAATACGCCGATGTGACGATGGATTTGGCTCAACACAAGGTTATCCGCGACGGCAAATCGATCCATTTGGGCCCCACCGAATTCCGCTTGCTGAAAACGCTGATGGAACGCCCCGGCCGGGTCTTTTCCCGCGAACAATTACTGGACCGGGCCTGGGGCCGCGACATCTATGTGGAATCCCGGACCGTCGACGTCCACATCCGCCGCCTGCGCAAAGCCCTTAATGTGGACGGCGCGCCTGACCTGATCCGCACCGTGCGGGGGGCAGGCTATGCCATTGACATTGAAACCGCCTGAGGGCGGCGGCGCAGGAATCCTCTGTCAGTAAACGCTGATATCCGGCTTATTTTATAAGACGTCAGACCCCTGGAGGGGTTTATTTCGCCTGTTTGGTCGCCGGGAAGACGGTTTCCGCCTTCTGTCCATTGGTGGTGGGTTGGTCGAGTTTCTTGATAAGTCCCTCCAGCATCGGCCAGAAGAAATCTTCACCGGGATAGCCGGTGATGCGGCCCACTTCCAGGCCCCCGTCCATGACCACGAAAGTCGGCGTGTAAATGATCGGACGGATTTTCAGGAGGTCCTTGGGCCGGGGGGCATCGATTTCAACTTCACGAAGCGGTAAAACCTTGGCTTCATCGGTCTTGTGGTAAATGACGCCGACTTCTTTTTGCCACCTCTCGCACCAGGGACAGGCGTCCTCGTGGAAATAGACGAGTTCGGCCGCCGCCAGCGGCGAAACGACAAACATAAAGACGAAAATCCAGGTTAAAAACCGGGTCATGGCGCCCTTTCAAGAAAACCCGCAAATGAGGCTAGCCCACCGCTTCCCTAAATCATAGCGGTATTGCCGGGTCGCTTGTTCAGCTGGCTTTCTTGATCAGGTAAGTAAAGACACCATCGGCTTCGGTGCTTTCCAGAAGCTCATTGCCGGTCGAGCGGCAAAATGCCTCGAAATCCTTTACCGAACCGGGGTCCGTCGATTCAACCTGCAAAGTTTCGCCGGCATCGAGGCCCTTGATCGCTTTTTTCGCCTTGAGGATCGGCAGTGGGCAATTCATTCCCTTGGTATCGAGCATGGTCGTCATAATTTTACTTCCCAACGTCAATTGAAGCCTTATTAACGTCCCCGCCCTTTTTACTCACGCAGAGGTGACGGGGATTTTTCATCATCGTACTTGATGACAATTAGAAAAATCGAATATACACTCCCAAATCTTCCGGCGCAAATCCAGCAGAAAATAATAATATGGCTGGTTGGACCGGAATTTATAGAGGTTTCAAGGCCCGATTCCAGCCGGGAATACCGTTTTCAGGGCCATAGTGTTAGGGGATAGATACATGGAAGACATGCCGATCAGCACGATCGTCGCCAGCGCCGGTTTCATCGCCGGCCTGATTTTCGGAGCCACCGCCCAGAAAACCAATTTCTGCACCATGGGGGCGCTGTCCGATATCGTCTTCATGGAGGATTTCAACCGTTTCCGGGCTTGGCTGCTGGCTATGGCGATGGCCATTATCGGCACCCAAACCCTGCATTCCCTGGAACTGGTCGATACCTACAAGTCAATTTACCTGACCTCCAACCTGGGCTGGCTGGGGGCCATTATCGGCGGAGCCCTGTTCGGCTTCGGCATGACCATGGCCGGCGGTTGCGCCAACAAAAACCTCGTGCGAATCGGCGGCGGCAACCTGAAATCGATCATCGTCATCATCGTCATGGGCATCTTCGCCTATATGACCCTGCGCGGCCTGCTCGGCTTGCTGCGCTTGGAAATCGAGGAATTCAGCAACGTCGACCTGAAAGAAAGCGGCCTCGATTCGCAAGGCATGGTCGATATGGCCGCCGCCCTGGTGGGCAGCGAAGTGGACAGCGTACGGGCCGTTGTCGTTGCCGTTTTCGCCGGTTTACTGCTGATTTACTGTTTCAAGGATGCGGAATTCCGTTCCTCGCCCGCCAACCTGCTGGGCGGCCTGATTATCGGCCTGCTGGTGCCGGTCGGCTGGTGGATCACCGGCGTCTTAGGCTTTGACGATTTCGAGCCGGTGCCGCTGGCCTCCTTCACCTTCGTGGCGCCCGCCGGGGAAAGCGTTCAGTACCTGATGACCTTTACCGGCGCCACCATCAACTTCGGCATTGCCGCCGTCGGCGGCATCATCGCCGGATCCTTCCTGATGTCGGTTTCGACCAAAAGCTTCCATATCGAAGCCTTCAACGATACGGACGACATGATTCGTCACCTGTTCGGCGCTTCTATCATGGGATTCGGTGGCGTGCTGTCCCTGGGCTGCACCGTCGGCCAGGGAATCACCGGCCTATCGACCCTCGCCCTGGGATCGCTGATCGCCGTGCTGTCGATCATGGCGGGAGGCGTTTTAGGCTTGAAATACCTGGAAGAAGGCAGCTTCGGCGGGGCTTTACGGGCGGTCCTTTCGCGTCAATAAAAACGCCATTTTCACACATCTAAATATGTGAATAGAAGATATTGCACACCAATATTTGTCTATTTTAACGGAGGAAGATTTTTTATTGGTGGAAATGCTATATTACTGGCGAGGTTAAGGGGGGTTCACGGCAAAAAACCAATTCCATACGTCAATAAGGGTCTTGCGCGTCAAAGAATTCCTCGTTACTTTATGTTTAACTAATAAAAGAAATCTGGAATAAACCAGACCGTGTTGACAACCAACACCCCTGTAACCTGGGTATTTAAACCCGGTAATTTGGTGTTGTGTCTATTAGGGAGGAACAATGAAGTATTCTAAGATTCTTAGCACTACCTTTGTCTTCGCGCTCACTTGTGCGGCGGCTTTCGGCGTGCAGGCCGCTAGTTACAAGGTCGTCGGCGAAACCATTCCGCAATCCCTGACCGGCAAGGCCGGGGATCCGGCCAATGGCCGGGCCGTCGCCATTCACCGGCAAAAGGGGAATTGCCTGGCCTGCCATCAAATGCCGATTCCGGAACAGCAGTTCCACGGCGAAGTCGGCCCGCCCCTGCATGATGTCGGCAGCCGCATGAAGGCCGGTGAACTACGTCTGCGCGTCGTTGACCCTAAGGTCCTCGACAAAGACTCCATCATGCCGGGTTTCCTGAATGCCAAACATAATCTGGCGCAAAAGAAATGGGCTGGTAAGAGCATGTTGTCGGCTCAGGAAATTGAAGACGTTGTTGCGTATCTGCTGACCCTTAAGGGCAGTTACACCAAATAACGCCAGATTAAATTTAAGAGAGGAATTAAAATGGCAAAAACCATTAAGAAACCGCTCAGCGTCGATCGCCGCAGTCTTTTGAAGGCGACGGGCGTTGGCGTGCTGGCGGTGGCTGGTAGCGGTCTGCTTTCCCGGACTGCCCAGGCAACACCGGAAACAGCGGCCAAGAAATTGTCCGAGCTGACCGGCGGCGCCGCCGTTAAGCAGGGCAAAGTCAACGTCAAGCTTCCGGAAATCGCTGAAAACGGCCGGACAGTGCCGATGACGGTGAGCGTCGACAGCCCGATGTCTTCCGGTAATTACGTGAAAACAATCCACGTGGTCGCCGAAGGCAATCCCAACCCGGATGTGGTCTCCTTTAACCTGTCACCTGGAACCGGTAAGGCCGAAGTGGCCACCCGGATCCGGTTGGGCAAAACCCAAAACGTGGTTGCCCGGGCGGTCATGAGCGACGGCTCCGTCTACGAAGGGAAGCGTCAGGTCAAAGTCACCATCGGCGGCTGCGGCGGCTGAACTGGTTTTTAGGAAGGAATTGAAAAATGGCTAAAAAACCTCGCGTAAAGGTCCCTTCTAAAGCCAGCAAGGGACAAGTATTTCAGATCAAAACCTTGATCACTCACAAGATGGAAACCGGCACCCGCAAGAACAAAAAGGGTAAGCTTATTCCGCGTATGATCATCAACAAATTCTCTTGCAAATATAACGGCAAGGAAGTGTTCAGCGCCAATTTGCACCCGGCGGTTGCAGCTAATCCGTACTTTGCGTTCTACACCAAAGCGTCGGAAAGCGGCACCATCGATTTCGCCTGGACCGATGACGCGGGCAAGACAGTAACCGCATCGAAAAAAATCACGGTCTCTTAAGTGATATCTATGGGAGGAATCACGTTATGAAATTGAAAACTTTAACAAGCATGGTCGTTGCGCTATCCGCCGGCGCCCTGCTTGCCGCCTGTCAGGTCGATAAGGCTCCGGATTCTGTTTCCGGATATACCTTCGCGACAAAAGACACCCAGGCTATGCAGGACGACAACTTCTCCAACCCGGCCATGCTTTGGGTCGGCATCGGTGAAGAAGAGTGGATCAAAAAAGACGGTTCCGCCGGCAAGTCCTGCGCGTCTTGCCATGGTGGTGCCAAACCGGGCTCGGATGAAGAAGGCATGTACGCCATCGATCCGGTCCTCGATACCAGCGGTGGAGCTACCAAGATCTCCATGAAAGGCGTCGCCACCAAATATCCGATCTTTGACAAGGCCAGCAAAAAACCGATGGTCCTGGAAGAACGGATCAACCTTTGCCGCACCAAAAACATGAAGGCCAAGGCCTGGAAGTGGGAATCGGATCAGATGATGGGCACCACCATGCTCGTCAAGATGCAGTCCCGCGGCATGCCGATCATGTCGACTGCCGATCAAGCCAGCAGTCCGTTGAACGGCGCCTGGAAAGCCGGCATGAAGTTCTTCAACGAACGCCGTGGACAGATGGACATGGCCTGCAAGAACTGCCACGACGATTACCCGGGCACACGGATCCGCGCCAATATGCTGACCCAAGCCCAGGTCAACGGCTTCCCCACCTTCCGCCTGAAATGGCAGAAGCCGGGAACCATCCACCGCCGCTATGCCGGCTGTAACAAGATGGTCCGCGCCAAACACTTCAAGCGGGGTTCTAACGAATACAAGAACCTTGAAGTCTATATGACTTGGCGCAGCCGCGGCCTGAAGGTCGAAACACCCGCCGTCCGCAACTAAGCGGCGGGGCACTATTTCGGGGCGGCATTCGCTTTAATTGGTGGATGCCGCCCTTTTTTCTTCTTTTTTTAAAATTAGATTAGGCTAATAAAGATGCTGACACGCCGTGATTTCATGCAGGTAACCGCCGCCACGGCGGCCATGATGGGAGCCTCCGGAAGCCTCACCGAGGCCCTGGCCAAGGAAACCATCACCCAGGACGAACTGCTCAAGTTCGACTCCACGGGCCAGGTCACCCTGCTTAACTTCACCGATTGCCACGCGCAGATCGTGCCTCTTTATTTCCGGGAGCCGTCGATCAACATCGGCGTCGGCGAGGTCAATGGCCTGCCGCCGCACCTGACCGGCAAGGATTTCCTTAAACATTTCAAACTCAGTGCCGGTACGAAAGAGGCTTATGCCTTTTCCAGCGACGATTACGCCAACCTGTCGAAAGATTACGGCCGCATCGGCGGCATGGCCCAGATGGCCACCCTGGTCAAGGCAATCCGCGCCCAGCGCCCCAGTAACACGCTGCTGATCGACAATGGCGACACCTGGCAGGGTTCCTACACGGCCCTGAAGACCCTCGGCGAAGACATGGTGACGGTGCAGAATGCGCTCGGCATCGACGCCATGACGGCGCACTGGGAATTCACCTACGGTGAAGACCGGGTCAAGGAACTGATCGAGATGCTCAAGTTCCCGTTCCTGGCCGGTAATGTGCGCGACACCGAGTTCGAGGAACCGGTCTTCGAGAACACCGCCTATTTCGAACGGGGCGGCGTCAAGATCGCCGTCATCGGCCAGGCTTTTCCCTATACGCCGATCGCCAACCCGCGTTACATGATCCCCAACTGGTCCTTCGGTATTCAGGAGGATATGGTCCGCGAACACGTCAATAAGGCCCGCACCGAAGGCGGCGCCGAACTGGTGGTGCTGGCCAGCCACAACGGTTTCGACGTCGACCGCAAACTGGCCTCGCGGGTCGACGGTATCGACGTCATCCTCACCGGCCACACCCACGACGCCATTCCCGGCGTCATCAAGGTCAAGGATACCCTGTTGGTGGCCACCGGCTCGCACGGCAAGTTCCTCGGCCGCCTCGACCTCGATGTGAAAAACAAAAAGGTCGCCGATTTCCGTTTCCGGCTGATCCCGGTGTTTTCCGACGCCATTAAGCCGGACCCGGAGATGGACGCCCTGGTCAAGAAAATCCGCGGCCCCCACGAGAAAACCCTCAACACGGTGTTGGGCAAGACCGAAGGCCTGCTCTACCGGCGCGGCAATTTCAACGGCACCTTCGACGACCTGATCTGCCAGGCGATTATGGAAGAACGAGACTGCCAGATCGCGCTGTCGCCCGGCTTCCGCTGGGGCCGCACCCTGCCGCCGGGCTCCGACATCACCGTCGACGACGTCTTTACCCAGACCGGCATCACCTATGCCAATTGCACGCGCAATGAACTGACCGGCGAATTCCTGAAAGTGATCCTGGAAGACGTCGGCGACAACCTGTTCAACCCCGACCCCTATTACCAGCAGGGCGGCGATATGGTGCGCGTCGGCGGCATGGGCTACACCTTCGATATTTCCAAGCCGATGGGACAGCGGGCCTCGAACCTGACCCTGCTCAGCACCGGCGAGCCCATCGACCCAAAAAAGACCTACACGGTCGGTGGCTGGGCCTCGGTTCAGGAAGGCGCCAAGGGGCCCAAGGTGTACGATCTGGTCAGTAACTACATCAAGCGCAAGAAAGTGGTCAACGTTCCGGAAAACCGGGCCATTCAGGTCAAAGGCGCGTAACCTCCCAGGAACACCACCGGGTCGTCCGGCAGGCTTGAAAAAGTCCCACAGCTTTGTGATTTGTTATTGAACGGAAAATAAGCGAAAAAGCCGCCATGGATCCTTTTCAGATATCTTACGCTGGCGCCCTGACCGCCGGTTTCCTCAGCTTCGTATCGCCCTGCGTACTGCCGCTGATCCCGGCTTACCTCTGCTTCCTGGGCGGTGCCTCGCTCGATCAGTTGACGGCGGAAGACGGCATCGACAAAGCCCTGGCGCGCCGCGTGTTCTGGTCGGCGCTGGCCTTCGTCCTCGGTTTCGGCACCGTTTTCGTGTTGCTGGGAGCGACGGCGACGGCCCTGAGCGGCCTGATCGCCGAAAACATTACCGTTCTCAGCAAAATCGCCGGTGTGGTTATCGTCATTTTCGGCATGCACTACATGGGCCTGTTCCGCATCGGCTTCCTTACTTTCGAGAAACGTTTCCACATCGAGAAAAAACCTTCCGGAATGGTCGGCGCTTATTTTCTGGGCCTGGCCTTTGCCTTCGGCTGGACGCCCTGCGTCGGCCCTATTCTGGCGACAATCCTGATGGTTGCCGCCGGCGGAGATACCATGTGGTATGGCACCGGCCTGCTGACCGTCTATGCCATCGGCATCGGCCTGCCGTTCATGATCGCCGCGCTCTTTGTCCGTCCATTCATGGGCTTCATGGGCCGCTTCCGCAAGCACATGCGCAAGGTCGAAATTTCAATCGGCCTGTTACTGATTGTCACCGGCATCGCCATATTCACCGGCTCGCTG
>JADHTD010000112.1 GCA_016776525.1 Rhodospirillales bacterium | reverse complement strand
GTTTTCCTGCTGGCGTTGCTGCGCCGGGATGTCTGGCAAACCGTTGCCGCCGGCCCGGCAGAGGGCGCCGCGGCGCAGGTCATGGCAGAGACCGCCGAACCGGCAAAGAAGCACGGCCTTTGGGATAAGGTGCGGATATTGGCCATGCTGGTCGTTATCGCCGCTCCCATCGCCGGTGCCGTCGGTTACGTGCACCTGACCAAGTATCTGCTGCTCAATATTATCCTCAGCGGCCTGCTGCTGGGCCTGTTGGCCCTGCTCCGGGGGGTGTTCCACGATGTCGTGGTGTTGCTGCTCAACCGCCAGCAAAACATGCCGGGCACCTTCAACCGCATGCTGGAGATAACCGATCAGTCCCGGAATTTCCTGCATTTCGTCCTGGTCAGCCTCATCGACCTGCTGATCCTGATCGGCGGCGTCCTGGCGGCCCTGTCGATCTGGGGTATGCAGCCCCATGAAATCACCGCCTGGATCGGTTTGGCCCTGCAGGGCGTTTCCATCGGCTCTTATACCTTCTCTCTGACCGACCTTCTGCTGGCGGTTTTAATCTTCGTCATCGTCATCATCGTCACCCGGGCTGTCCAATGGGTGCTGGAAGAGCGGGTTCTGCCGCAGACCCGGCTTGATATCGGGGTCCGTCATTCCTTGAAACGCTCAATCGGCTATGTCGGTCTGGTCATCGCCCTCTTCATGGCGGTCTCGACCCTGGGCATCGACCTGTCGAACGTCGCCATTGTCGCCGGTGCCTTGTCGGTCGGTATCGGTTTCGGCCTGCAAAGCCTGGTCAACAATTTCGTCTCCGGCCTGATCCTGCTGATTGAACGTCCCATCAAGGTCGGCGACTGGATCGTCGTTGGTGCTCAGGAAGGCTATGTCAAAAGGATCAATGTGCGGGCCACGGAAATAACGACCTTCCAGCAGGCCTCGGTGATCATTCCCAATGCCGAATTCCTGACCAATTCGGTGACCAACTGGACCCATAAGAACGTCCAGGGCCGGGTTGAGGTCCAGGTTGGCGTCGCCTATGGGACCGATGCCGAAAAGGTGAGTGATATCCTGATCGACTGCGCCAAGGAACATCCCGAAGTGCTGACCTATCCGGAACCGACGGCGTTGTTCATGGATTTCGCCGACAGTTCCCTGCTGTTCGAACTGCGCGCCTTCGTCAAGGAAATCGACCGCCGCCGCCGCATTGCCAGCGACCTGCGCTTTGCCATTAATGCCGCCTTTATCCGCGAAGGCGTCGAGATTCCGTTCCCGCAACGGGTGGTGCACATGCCGGGCAAGGATTAGCCGGTTTTGGGGGCGTCTTTTCCGTAAAAAGCGAAATTTTTGGCCAAATAATCGACTTTTTTCTGACACATTTGGCCGCTACATCTATAGTTACTGCAACTTGTTTGCAACCGGGCGTAAGGCTATTATGACGTAAGCTTTTGAGCCCAACGTCTGTTGGAATACTTGGGGAGGGGATGTCCATGCTGAAACCGATTTTATCCGTATTTGTTGCCTTTGCCGTAGCCGGCTGTATCGCCGACGGCAGTCAGGGCCAAAGCCCGCAATCGTCCGGGGCCCCGGCGGCGGAAAAACCGATGCAACAGACCGCATCGACCGAAGCCAAGGCGGCACCGATAGCCGAAACAAAAATGAAGGAAGAAGATAAGGTCAAGGACGCGACCGTCGGCCTGACTTTCCTCGACACCAGTGGATTCGATGACGACCTGTCGAGCGGTATGCGCGAGAAAAACCAGGAAGTGGCCATCGAGGTCCCCGCTAAATTCAGCCTCAACGACATCCCGGAACGGTTCGACAAATGGTTTACCCGGGTCAAGGAATCCGGCGGCAAGGTTCAGGCCCAGCCGGCGCCCAAGGAAGGGCAGATGGCGACCCGTGGTATCCTCGGCATGCTGATCGATGTGGCCTTTACCGCCTATGACGCGGCGCAGACGGAATTGCGCTACAAGCCGGCGGAGGACTACAACGTGATCCTGCAATACGACAAGGACTCCGGCAAAGTCGAAAAGGTTTTGTTCTATCACCGCTGATCATTCGTTTTGTGGTTTCAGAATATCCGTCTTTCGAGTCTGACCCATCCGGGCGGCATAATCCGTTCGGAGGGGTTGGTTATTCCCAATCGGTATTTGTCTTACGATGGGTTCTCCCCTCTTTAATATTAGGCTGAATTCATGAAATCCTTAACGGTTCCGGTGTTCCTGCTGACCCTGTTCATACCCATTATGCCGGGAACGTCCATGGCTGACCATCTGAGTGACGAGAAGATGGTCGATGTCGTCTGGACGGCCCTTGAAAGGTCTAGTTTTACCGGGTTCAGCTATCCCGGAGCGGCGGGTCATGCCTTGGCTGCCTGTATCGATTGGGAGCATAGCGAGCCTGATGATATCCTCATCAACGGCTGGCGTTGGTGGTACCAATCCTCCGGAGCCGGCCCCATGAGGGAATGTGAGGCAAGGCAAGCCAAATACCGCAACTGTACCTGTCAAATCCTCGATGTAGGAGGGGTGCATAAGGTGAAAGTACCCAGCTGGTGGCGGAAAAAATTTAGTCGGCACTAAAAATCGGAGGAATTAAGTAAGTGAGGATAAATTCGGGCACCCGAAAATACCATTTGTCAGCATTCCCCCTTATCGTTGCGGCGAGTATGTTGCTTGCTTCCTGCCAGACGGCACCTACGGAAACGGCCGATCCTGTTGGTGATTTTTCCATCTCATTTGGCTCATCCATCCCCCCATCAGCGCCCAACCGAAGCTTGGAAGACGTAACGGCACATCTGGATGCCTGGCGAGGGAAGATCAAAGCCGATGTTGCCCAGGCCCGTGTAAAATTGGCGGCTTTGGAAAAGGACAGACCGGCGGATGAAATAAACCGCTCCGATTACTATTTCCATCATTCCATAAACCTGCTCAAGCTCGGCCGCTATAAGGATGCCATTACGGATGCCCGCAAGGCGCGGGACATCCTCTGGTCGCAGCCGGAAGGCGGTATGATCAATAAAATCGACCGTATTATCAAATGGATTTACAGCATCGTTATTGAAGCTCTGGGCGGAGATTACGGTGGTTTCCTGGAGCAAGCTGAGGTGTCAGCCAAAAAATACGGCAAAGGCCATTCCGGCAACCGCATGGCGCGGGCATCGCTTTATGGGTTTCTGACAGCGGCCTATGCCGAGGCCGGAAACCTGGAAGGGGCAAAAGATGCCAGATTGAAATCCCTGAGAGACGATAAATATCTCGGCGATTTATCGATGCCGGGATGGCTTGAACGTTATCGCACCTTATGGAAAGTTGCCCTGAAAACCGGTGAAGGGCGCATGGCGCGGGAGACCGGGCGTTATCAGGAAGCCGAACGGCATTTTCTTCTGGCCCAGGCGCTGATCCGGGGAGAGGATTTTGGCGATTTCGAACTAATGATGAAGACCATGAATGTGTGGATATACCAGTTACGCATCGACGTCTTGCTGCAACAGGGTCGGTTGGTCGAAGCCGAACTGATGGCCCGGCGCGCCATTGAGTTTGCCAACAAGGATGTTGGCGGCCATATCGGTAGTATGTCGCTGATCCTTGAACTTGGAGAAACCTACTACCAACAAGGGCGCTATGGGGCCACCGATCTTCTGGCCCGACGCGTGCTGGCGGTATTCAAGGAAACCGATATTGAGAAAGGCAGCCAGAGGTTGATCCAAGCGCGAAGCCTGCTGGCCCGCTCGCTCTTTGCCAGTGACCGTTATGATGAATCCCTGCAGGCTTACAAGGCAATATGGAAAGATGCTGAAACGAATAAGGGCATTGCTGGTATTGTCCGCCGTTTCGGTATTGAGGGTGCATTGCTACTGGCCATTGCCGGGGATGCCAATGAAAGCCTGACACGTGTCCAACCGATGATCAAACAGTTGCAAGGCGCCCTGGGGCCCGATCATGTGCAGACCCTGGAGGCGCGCGCCGTGCAGGCGGCGGCGTTGGCCCGCACCGGGCGCAAACAGGAAGCCTTGCAGCAATTTGCCGGGATCATGCCGAAGCTGATCGGGCAAAGCGCCTCAACCGGCCAGCAGGGATCGGGCACGGCGGCGTCAAAGCGCCTGCGGCATCTGCTGGAAGCCTATCTGGCGTTGCTGGCCGATGCCCAGGCCGGTCGCCTTCAGGCACCGGGAATTGACCCCGCCGGCGAAGGATTCCGTCTGGTCTCCGCCGTGCAGGGCCGCAGCGTTCAGCAATCCCTGGTCGCCAGCGTGGCGCGCGGGGCTTCCGGTGGCGACCAGTTGGGCAATCTGGTGCGTCAGCGCCAGGATTCACAGAAGCGCTTGGCGACTCTGTTCGTCACCCTTAATAAATCGACCGGCGCCGATGCCCAGGCCGGCAGCGCCAAGAACACCCAGGTTTTAGAACAGCTTATAGCCGCGGAACAGACAAAATTTGGCCAGTTCAACGAACTCATTACTCAACAGTTCCCGCAATTTGAAGCCATTACCAAGCCGCGCCTGACGACGGTGGCCGATGTGCAGCGGCATTTAGCGGCCGATGAGGCCGCCGTTGTCACCTTCAGCGGGCGGCAGCGTCTGTTCGTCTGGGCCGTGCCGAAATCTGGACGGGCCCAATTTCATGGGGCGGCACTGGGCTCAAAAGGCTTGTCGGCAACGGTAACCGAACTGCGCAAGGCTCTGGATCCGCAGATTGCCCAGTTAAGCGATATCCCAGCCTATGATCTGGATCGGGCTCACAAGCTGTATCAATCGGTTCTGGCACCGGTGAAAGAAGGCTGGAACGGGGCCAAGAGCCTGATCGTCGTTGCCGACGGGGCACTCGGTTTTCTACCCTTGTCGATCCTGCCGACGGGGCCGGCCCAAGCCGGGAAAGGCGGTCTGATATTCACAGGCTATAGGGATGTTCCCTGGCTGGCCCGGAGCCATGCAGTCACCGTGGTGCCGTCGGCGGCGGCTTTTGTCAGCCTCCGGTCCCTGCCGGCTGGACAGCGTCCGGCGAAAGCCATGATAGGTTTCGGCGATCCCATTTTTTCCAAACGCCAATCCCGGGTTGCTTCTTCCCGCGGCGTTCAGGGTTTCTCGCTGCGCAGCGTGCGGTCCAGCGCCGCCGGCAACCTGGATGGCGGCAAGATTCGGTCCAGCAAGCTGGGTATGTTGGCCCGGCTACCGGAAACGGCGGACGAACTGCGTTCCATTGCCGGCAGCCTGGGAGCCGATCCGAGAACCTCGTTGTTCCTCGACAAGGCAGCAACCGAAGAGCGGGTCAAATCCATGAATCTTCTGGACCGCCGCATTGTCGTTTTTTCCACCCATGCCCTGGTGCCGGGGGATCTGGATGGTCTTTTGGAACCGGCTATTGCCCTTTCCAGCCCCGATGTTGTCGGCGGCAAGGATGACGGTCTTTTGACCATGAACGAAGTGATGAAACTGAAATTGAATGCCGATTTGGTGGTCCTTTCGGCGTGCAATACTGCAGCGGCCAACGGTGGCGGCGCGGAAGCCCTGAGCGGCCTCGGCAGCGCCTTCTTCTATGCCGGTAGCCGTTCGCTGTTGGCCAGCCACTGGCCGGTCTTCTCGGACTCGACAAAGCAATTGGTGTCCGACATCTTCAGCCGGGTTCGGGAAAACGCCGGAACCGGCCGCGGCCGCATTCTGCAAAAGGCCATGCTGGCCCTAATCGAGAAGGGGACTTTTAAGCAGAAAGCCGGCGGCAAGGCACTCTTCAGTTACGCCCATCCCATATTCTGGGCACCGTTCGTCTTGGTCGGGGATGGTAGCGGAACATAAAGCGCCGCCATACAAGGCAAAGAAAGAGCCGCTTTCAAAGCGGCTCTTTTTTATGGGAGAAGAAAATCTTCGCAGCCCGGTTATTTTTTAACCCAGGTGCTGTCGGCGGTCATGATGTATTCCCCCGGGGCACTGCGCTGGATGAACTTGCGCCCGGCGACGGATTCAACCGTTTCCCGCACCGTGTTGTGTTTCTTGGCGATGGTGTCGTAGCGCGACAACCGGCTTTCGTTGGCGGTGCTGACCAGTCCCTTGATCTCGGCGGGGGCGTCGTCGCGGACCAAACCGAGATAACCGTCCGGCCTCTCCCCGATCCAGCCGCCCCGTTTGGCCAGCGGGATGGCCGGTGTTACGGAGACTCCCTCAACATCCTTTTCAACCCTGAGCAGGACTTCCTGTTTGATGTTGAGGTCGATTTGCAGAACGATCGGTTTGTCCGGCGCTTCGATCTTGATGGTCGGTTCGCAGGCGGCAACGAGCAGGCCGCCGGCGACAAGGACGCTGAATACATGTAATTGCTTGTTCATAGGGGTATCTCCTCCCTTACTGGCTAAATTCAAACATACGATTTTTGATGGTTTCTGGCACCTGATAATTGCCGAAACCGGATTCGAGCATTTCCCCTAGGTGCCCGGAAACGTTGAAGTTAAGAACCAACGGATATCCATTATGGAGGTCCGGGTTGGCGCCTTTGATGTTGAAGCGGGCCTTTACCCGGCCGTCCGCTTCACCGTTCATTACCATGCCGAGGTCGCTGTATTGAAAGTTCTTCAAGGCCTTCATGGCGAGTCCGGCCGCCGGGTGATCGCCGAAACCGCCACTCGAAGGAATGTAGGAAATAACGCCGCCGCCATCCACGGCCAGGTGGGCATCGGATATAATCAGCGATCCGTCCTTGAGGATGACCGGAATAGCCCCCTCCAGGTTGCCGCTGGCGTTGAGGCCGTCGACCTCGAATAAGGCGATAAGCTTGTTCAGGTCAACGTCCTTCACCGTCAGGGTAACGTCGCTTTCCGTGGTGCCGCCGCCGATCTCAAGTTTTTTGGCCGATATGGTGCCGCCGGCCATGTGGAAGGTCAGGTCTTGCATGCGGAAGCGGCCGTCCCGGTCCAATGAAATAAAGGTTTTACCGTTGGTCAACGGGATGCCGACCTTGACGGCGGCCACCGACACGGCCTGTTTTTTTGGCGTCGACGGCGGCCATAGGTTGTTGAGGGCGAGCACGGCGTTGAGTTGTTCGGCTTTCATGGCGCCGGCTTCCAGCGATATCTTCTCCAGCAGGATTTCCCCGGCTGACTGCATGTTGCCCTTGTCGATCAACAGGGCCGCCTTAACGGCAACCTGTCCACCTCTGAACGTCAGCGGTTTACCGAGGCCCGGTACGGCGCGGGTGGTGGTTTTGACGGAGAGTTTCTGGGCCACCAGATCGGCGTTGATACCGACCTTGCCGGGTTTCCAGCGGGCAAAGGCCGCTCCCATGGCAAGCCCGGTTGCCGATTGCACGAAATCCTTGAGCACGGGGAATTGCCAGGCAAGCTGTCGCTTGGTCTTATCAAACGTCATCGGATTGATGCGAAAAGTCAGCGCCCCGCTGCTGGAGGCGAGAACGTGCTCTCCTTCAAATCCGGCTGAGATCCTTTTCTCGGTATCGTTCAGCTTGCCGTTGATGGCGACTTTACCGCCCTGCATGCGGAAACTGCTGGCCAGGGCCAACGGCTTGAACATCGCCGGTTTGCGGTAATCGATAATTTCCCGGACGGCCAAGTCTGCGGCCGGTTCCTGGGTGCCGCCGTCCTGGACGATGCGCAACGACAGGCCATTGAGGCCCAGGTGGTGATCGGGCACGACGATATCGATATTATCCAGGCGTGCCTCGGCCCTGAGGCCGTCCAGTGTGACGGGGCCGTCCGCCTTGACCAGAAGCCTGAGCGGCGCACCCCGGACGATGGCCTTCGGACCGGACAGCGGCAGCAGGTTTACGACCGGGTGGCGGGCCTCAATGGTAATGTTCGAGCGAACATGGGAAACGGCGCCGTCCGACCAGACCGCTTCCAGGAAGGGCCCCTGGTGCGGTTTCATGCAGAAAGATAAAGGCCCCGGAACACTCAACGTGTCGCTGATGGCCAGACCGTCGGACTCGACCAGAATACAGCCCTCCGGCCGGTAGCGGAGGGTCTCCCCGGAAAAATCGAAATCCCCTTTCATGGCTGCCCGGCCCCGGTCCAGGCTGATGCCGCCGGGAAGCAGGCCTTCGACTAGGGTTTTAAAGGCCACCGTTCCGGTAAACGCTTGCGGT
>JADHTD010000111.1 GCA_016776525.1 Rhodospirillales bacterium | reverse complement strand
GCATGCTGTTGATGCTGGGGGCGGCCCGGCGGGCCAGTGAGGGCGAGCGTATGGTGCGGGCCCGGGAATGGAAGGACTGGAGCCCCGATTTCATGGTCGGTATCCAGTCGACGGGCAAGCGTCTCGGCATCATCGGCATGGGACGGGTCGGCCGGGAATTTGCCCGCATGGCCCGGGACGGACTGGGTATGGAAATCCATTACCACAACCGGTCACGCCTGCCTGCCGACCTGGAGGCCGGCGCAACCTATTATGAAACGGTGGAGGACTTGCTGCCGCAGTGCCAATTCCTGTCCCTGCACTGTCCGGCAACGCCGGACTCGCTGGGACTGCTCAATGCCGGGCGCATCGCCCTGTTGCCCGACGAAGCCATTGTCGTCAACACGGCGCGGGGCGCCATTATTGATGACGGAGCCCTGATCGAAGCCCTTAAATCCGGCAAACTGGCGGCGGCGGGACTGGATGTTTTCAACGGCGAGCCGGACGGCATTCATGGCGGTTACAGGGAACTGAGCAATGTCTTCCTGTTGCCCCATATCGGTAGCGCCACCCGGGAGACCCGGGATGCCATGGGTTTCCGCGCCCTGGCCAACCTGGAAGCCTTTTTCGCCGGTCAGGAGCCGGGCGACCGGGTTGCCTGAATAGATTTATTAAGACCAGGAGCCGGGCGACCGGGTTGCCTGAATAGATTTATTAAGACAATGAGTTGACCTCTAATCTAAGTGGTCGTACGGTTCTAGCTAATAATAAGAATATCCGGATGTACGGCATGCAATCGTGTGCAAACCGGATGCAATCAGGGGCGTTGACAGAAACTATAGATACGCCATCTGCCTCCTCGGGGGAGGGATGGGAAGCCGTCAGCACCTGCACTTCGTACTGTAATTAGATCGTCATCGATTGAATTCAATGACACGAGGGAGGCATTTTCTAATGAAGACTACAGATAAAACTGGGAAAGACGCTCCGGTATCGGACAAGAAATCGCGGCGTAAATTCCTGCAAGCCGGCGCCGTTGTCGGGGCAGGCGCCCTGGCTCTTGCCGCTTGCGGTGAAGAAAAGAAAGCTGAGAAAAAACCGGCTGCTCCCGCAGTCATGAAAAAGGAAACCAAGGTCCTTAAGGTCCAGGCGGCCTGGGGCGGTGGTATCTTCCTTGAATTCGCCAAGGATTACGTTAAACGCGTTAACGAAATGTCTGGCGGCACCTTGAAAGTCGATATGCTCGGCGTCGGCGCTGTTGTGAAAACAGCCGAAATGCAGACCGCCGTCCATAAGGGTGTTCTCGACGGCGCCCACATGGTGACCGCTTACTGGTACTCGAAGAGCCCGGTGGCGTCCCTGTTCGGCACCGGCCCCTGCTTCGGTTGGTCGGCCAATGAACTGATGGGTTGGATTCAGTACGGTGGCGGTAAGGCCCTCTACTATGAATTGATGCACGACAAGCTGAAACTGGACCTGGTCGGCTTCTTCTCCGGCCCGATGCCGGCGCAGCCGCTTGGCTGGTTTAAGGAGCAGATCAAGGACTCGTCCCAGATGAAGGGTCTGAAGTACCGGACCGTTGGTCTGGCTGCCGACGTCCTTCAGGAAATGGGCATGTCGGTCGTGCAGTTGCCGGGTGGCGAAATCCAGCCGGCTATGAAGAGTGGCCTGATCGATGCTGCCGAGTTCAACAATCCGACCTCGGATAAAGACTTCGGTATGCAGGACGTTTCCAAGCATTATCATCTGGCCAGTTTCCACCAGTCGCAGGAAAGCTTCGAAATCATCTTCAACAAGACCAAGTACGACGGACTGGCCAAGGAACACCAGGCGATCTTGGAATATGCTTCCGAAGCCGCTTCCTCCGACATGGCCTGGAAGGCGATGGAACGCTACTCCCAGGATCTGGTCAAATTGAAGAAGGACCATGGCGTCAACGTCTACCGGACGCCGGACAGCGTCATGGCAGACCAGCTCAAGGCGTGGGATATTGTTATCGAGCGCTTTAACGCCAAAGACCCCTTCTTCAAGAGGGTTGTCGAGTCCCAGAAAGCCTGGGCTCAGCGTCATGGCGCTTATGCCTTGAACAACGCCCCGAATTACCAGGGCGCTTACGAGCATTATTTCGGTAAACTCTAAGCCATTGGCTTTTAAGGGTTTATGACTCGAAACGGGCAGGGGCGGCGCTTACCGGCGTCGCCCCGGTTCCTTAAAACCACCGTTTAAGAAATATTGATATGACCCGACTGCTTCATTTTATCGATAGCCTCAGCGCCTGGATGGGAAAGGCCTTTGCCTGGTGTATCGTCATCCTGACCTTCTCCACCTGCTATGAGGTTTTTGTCCGCTATGTGCTGAACAAACCGACCGTCTGGGCCTTCGATATGAGCGTCCAGATGTACGGCGCTTTGTTTATGATGGCGGGGGCTTATGCGCTTTCCCAGGATGCCCATGTCCGCGGCGACGTCCTCTACCGGCTGATGAGCCGGCGCAAGCAGGCGACCATCGATCTAATCCTCTATATCATTTTTCTGGCGCCGGGAGCCCTGGCGCTGATCTATTACGGTTTCTTCTTTGCTTCGGACTCCTGGTTCTACAAGGAAGTCAGTTGGAGCAGCCCGTCCCGTATCCAGATTTATTTCTTTAAAACATTAATTCCAATCTCCGGCGTTCTCATCCTCTTGCAGGGCATCGCCGAATCGGTCCGTTGCGTTGTTTGCATAAAAACCGGCGAATGGCCGGAGCGGCTGCATGACGTGCAGGAAACGGAAACCATGCTGATGCATGAGCAAGAAGACCTTAACGCCCTGGAAGCCGAAAAATGACCGATCCCCAAATTGCCATTCTCATGCTCGGCCTGTTCATCTTTATGGTCATGCTGGGCTTCCCCATCGCTTTCACCCTGATCGCCATGGGACTCGGCTTCGGCTTTTACGCCTATTACGACCCCGAACGCATGGTGACGTTTTTTGACAACCGGATTTTTGACCTGTTCGTGCAAAACACCTTCTCGGTGATGTCCAACGACGTGTTGGTGGCCGTGCCATTGTTCCTGTTTATGGGCTACGTGGTTGAGCGGGCCAACATCGTCAACCGGCTGTTTTTCAGTATCCAGTTGGCGGCCCGCAACCTGCCGGGATCGATGGCGGTGGCGGCGCTGGCCACTTGTGCCGTGTTCGCCACGGCGACGGGGATTATCGGCGCCGTTGTCACCCTGATGGGTATGCTGGCCTTCCCGGCCATGCTCAAGGCGGGCTATGACCACCGTTTCGCCTCCGGTGTAATTTGCGCCGGTGGCTGTCTGGGTATTCTCATTCCACCATCGATCATGCTGATCGTTTATTCGGCCATTGCCGAACTGTCGCCGCTCAGGCTTTATGCGGCGGCCATGTTCCCTGGGCTGATCCTGGCCGGATTTTATATGCTC
Organism: Rhodospirillales bacterium; assembly: GCA_016776525.1. GTDB lineage: Bacteria > Pseudomonadota > Alphaproteobacteria > Rhodospirillales > JADHTD01 > JADHTD01. The sequence goes on along the minus strand of JADHTD010000111.1, from coordinate 4,737 downwards.
TACGTGATCGGGCGGGCGTCGTTAAATCCGGCGCTGGCGCCGAAACCGCGCGAGGAAGATGTCCCGTCCTTCCAGCTGATCATTGTACAGCTGTTGACGTCTTTCGTGCCGCTTGCGGTGTTGATCCTCAGCGTGCTGGGGGCCATCCTGCTGGGCCTGGCGACACCGGCGGAGGCTGCCGGTGTCGGCGCCTTCGGTGGCCTTGTGCTGGCCGCGGTCTACCGCTCGCTGACCTGGGAGCGCCTGAAAGAAGCGGTGTTCCTGACGTCGAAGACCTCGGCCATGGTCTGCTGGCTGTTTGTCGGTTCCTGGACCTTTGCTTCCGTTTTCTCGTATCTCGGCGGCCACGACATCATCAAGGACTGGGTGCTGTCCCTGGACCTCAGCACCGTCGGCTTCCTGATCCTGGCCCAGACCATTATCTTCCTGCTCGGCTGGCCCCTGGAATGGACCGAGATCATTATCATCTTCGTGCCCATCTTCCTGCCCATGCTGGAAACCTTCAACGTCGATCCGTTGTTCTTCGGCATGCTGGTGGCGCTCAACCTGCAAACCTCATTCCTGACGCCGCCGATGGCCATGGCCGCCTATTACCTGAAAGGCGTGGCGCCGCCCTATATCCAATTGATCGATATCTTCCGGGGGATCATGCCCTACCTGCTGATCGTCATCCTGGTCATGGTCCTGATGTACAATTTCCCGGGCATCGCGTTATGGCTTCCGGACTATCTGTTCGGTAAAGTGGGCGGCTAAAAAAAAATAAATAGAGGAAGCCATGCAAGCCAACCTTTTGAACGCAGTCGATGCCGCCGAGGCCATCCGGGACGGCTCTCTGACCTCGACGGAACTGGTCGAAGCCTGCCTTGCCCGCATTGAACAAGTTGACGGCAATATTGAGGCCTGGGCCCATCTGGACCCGGCTTATGCTCTGCAGCAGGCCGGCGTTGCCGACGAATACCGCCAAATGGGCGGCCCGCTCGGCCCGCTGCACGGCGTGCCGGTGGCCATCAAAGACATCATCGATACCGCCGATATGCCGACCGAGAACGGCACGGTGCTCTACAGCGGACGTTGTCCGAGTACCGATGCGACGCTGGTATCCCTCTTGCGGGAAGCCGGCGCCGTCATCCTGGGCAAGGCGGTGACCACCGAAATGGCGGTCTTTTCACCCGGCAAGACCCGCAATCCCCATAATCCGGAACATACCCCCGGTGGTTCCTCCAGCGGTTCGGCGGCGGCTGTCGCCGCCGGCATGGTACCGTTGTCGGTCGGCACCCAGACCAACGGTTCGATGATCCGCCCGGCGTCGTTTTGCGGTGTCTTCGGGTTCAAACCCAGCCATGGCCGTATTTCCCGGACCGGCGTGCTGGCTCAGTCGCCGATGCTGGAAACGCCCGGCGTCTATGGCCGAAGCCTTGAAGACCTGGCCCTGATTGCCGAAGTTCTGATGGCCTATGACGCCGCCGATCCGGTGATGAAGCCGCAGGCCCGCCCGCATATTCTCAGCGTTATGGCCGAGGAACCGCCGGTCGATCCGCATCTGGCTTTCGTCCGCAGCCCGGTATGGGATGAAGCCGACGTGGTCTCCAAGGATGCCTTCCGGGAACTGATCGATCATCTCAACGAAAACGGCGAGCATGTGGATATTGTCGACCTGCCGACCGCTTTCGACGAGGCCCATGAAACCCTCCGCGTGGTCATGGAAGCCGACCTGGCCAAGAATTTCGCCAAGGAATACCGGGACGGCAAGGACAAGCTGAGCACCGTGCTCTGTGACATGATCGAACGCGGCCAGCAGGTCCTGGCCACCGACTATAATGCCGCCGTCGAGCGGGCCGCTGACTTAAACGCCATGCTGGACATGATCTGCGAGGAATACGACGCCATCGTGACGCCGTCGGCCATCGGTGAAGCGCCGAAAGGCCTGGAGTCGACGGGCAGCCCGACGTTCTGCACGATCTGGACCCTGTGCGGCACGCCGGCCCTTAACCTGCCGGTGATGCAGGGGGAAAACGGCCTGCCCATCGGTGCCCAACTGGTTTCCCAGAAAGGTGACGACGCCCGCCTGTTCAGGACGGCGCGCTGGATGCTGAAAAAACTTGAAGAATGATGTATGATTTTGGACGGATATCCAAACAGTCTGGTTATCGGCTGTTAATGGGCGAAAGGGTAACGGTTAAATGGACAACCTGATAAGCGGACTTCTGGCGGCGGGAATCTTCTCTGCTTTTGTTCTGGGGCTGGCCGAATCCATCGGCGCCGTTCCGTTCGTCATTATTGTTGTTTTTGTCGTTGTCCTGATGTTGATCGATTTAAAGCAATCGCTTGCGGACGGTTTCCGGGATGAACGGGAAAGGCGCGGTAAGTCCTGAAACCCCTGGGCGGCGTACCCAAAACGGGCCCGCTTCACTTATGACCGATGCTTCCTTTTTCCGATTAACGTGACCAACTCTTATATAAACCGATGAAAGAAACCTTAGCCCTTGTCGCGCTGGTCGTGATGCTGGGATTTACCCTGCGCCGCCGCTATGGCTCGATCTGGGCGTCCGTCGTGAAATGGGCGGGCCCCCGCTGGCCGCAGTTCGTCAAAGCGGTGTTTTATCTGACCCTGGTCTCCTGGTTCCTGCTGTGGCTGTTTATCGACGAGGGCCGGCGCCAGGAGTTGGAGCAATTCTACCACCAGAACGCCCCCTGGATTCCCCGCTGAGGGGTATACCCGGCGCCCGTCTTGGGAATCGGAACGGTTTAGGGAAAAAGTACCTTTTTCATGCAGGAAATGTTGGTCAGGAACCGGGCGGGTATGCTAGAGACAGGCCATGCATAACTTCCTTGAATTCGAAAAACCCATCGCCGAGTTGGAAGGCAAGATCGAGGAACTCCGCCACCTGACGGATAACGGCGGGGTCAACATTGCCGAAGAGGTCGGTAAACTGCAGTCCAAGGTGGACAAGCTTCTGCAACAGACCTATGCGAAGCTGACCCCCTGGCAAAAGACGCAGGTTGCCCGCCATCCGGACCGGCCCCATGCCTTGGAATACGTGAACGCCCTGATCGAGGATTTCACGCCGTTGGCCGGTGACCGGGCTTATTCCGAAGACCGGGCCATCGTAGGCGGCCTGGGCCGCTTCCGTGGTTCCTCGGTCGTCGTCATCGGCAATGAAAAAGGTACCGATACGGAAGACAGGGTTATCCATAATTTCGGCATGGCGCGCCCCGAAGGTTACCGCAAGGCACAGCGGCTGATGGGCATGGCCGACCGTTTCAAACTGCCGGTTTTAACTTTTATCGACACGCCGGGGGCCTACCCCGGGGTCGATGCCGAAGCCCGCGGCCAGTCGGAAGCCATCGCCCGCAGTATCGAAGTCTGCCTCAGCCTGAAAGTGCCGCTGATTGCGGTGATCATCGGTGAAGGCGGTTCCGGCGGCGCCATTGCGCTGGCTACCGGCAACACGGTGATGATGATGGAACATTCCATCTATTCGGTGATCTCGCCGGAAGGCTGCGCTTCGATCCTCTGGCGGGACGGCGAAGACGCCAAGATCACCGCCGCCGAAGCCCTCAAGATTACGGCGGAAGACCTCAAATCCCTCGGCGTTATCGATGATATCATCCCGGAACCGCTGGGCGGCGCCCACCGGAACGCGGAAGCAGCCATTTCCGCCGTCGCCAACGCCCTGGAAACGGCTCTGGAAGAGTTGTCCGGTATCGACGGCGGTGTTCTCAAGACCAAACGCCGGGAAAAATTCCTTGCCATGGGCCGCGCCGAATAAGGCTGAACACGGCCCTTCTTTCACTTTTGTTGTCCGAGACTAGATAACGGCCGGGGAGTCCGCGTCGCCTGCTTCCATCTGGTCCTCGTCAGCCGCCGTTTTCGCCGTTGCCAGCCCGAAATCATCGAGAATGACATACAGCGCCGGTACCGTGAACAGAACCAGGACCGTCGCCACGAAGAGGCCGAAGGCAAGGCTGGTGACCAGCGGGATCATCACCTGGGCCTGCAGGCTGGTTTCCGTCAGCAGCGGCAGCAGCCCCATCACCGTCGTCAGCGAGGTCAGCAAAATGGCACGAAAACGCTGACGGCTGGCCAGGCAGGCGGCCTCCGGTATGGAGTGTCCTTCGGCAACCCGGATTTTGATGAATCGGACCAGCAGGATCGAGTTGTTGACCACCACCCCGGCCAGGGACGCCAGGCCGACCATGGACGGCATCGACATGTCGATGCCCATCAACAGGTGCCCGAAAACAGCCCCGATGACGCCCAGGGGAATGGCCACCATAACGATCAGCGGTTCCACGTAGCTGCGGAACTGGAAACTGAGGATGAGGAAAACGCCCAGCAGGCCGATCAGGAAATTGCGTTTGAGGGCATCCCCCGTTTTGGCCGTTTCCTTGGCCTGTCCCTGTAGATTGACGGTGATGCCGGGATAGCGCTTTTCAAGGTCCGGCAGGAAGCGTTTCGTGGTGTCGCCGATAATTTCCGAGACATTGGCGACCTCTGTATCGACATCGCCGCGAAGCGTCACCGTGCGCTGGCCGCCAACCCGGGCGATACGCGCATAGCCACGCCCCGTATGCAGGCTGGCGACCGTGTTGAGAGGCGCCTGAGCCCCGTCCGGCAAGGTGATGGTGAAGTATTCCAGGTCGGCCAGACTGTTGCGGTCAGACAGCGCCAGTCGCACGTCGATTTCGTAGGATTCCGGACCAACCTGTATCTCATCGGCCTGGCGCCCCTGGAAG
>JADHTD010000110.1 GCA_016776525.1 Rhodospirillales bacterium | reverse complement strand
AGTAAAAATCAGTAATTTCTGGGTATTGTTGCTGCAACAAAGGCACAAATACTTCGTTAAGTGCTACGCCTAAAACGGCAGGCTCATCAATGGGTTTGCCCGTATAAGTGGAAAAGAATGAAATAACTCATTTAAGGACAGGGGAAGGAAGCGGACGATGGACCCGATCAATATTCGTGAACCGATCAAGTTGAAATGCGACCTGCCCCTGGAGGCGGCCAGCGCCATGATCGATGCGGCCCTGTCCTCGGCGCGGGCTTCGGACCTGCATCCGTTGACCGTCGTCGTGCTCGACCGGGGCGGCCACATCATCGCGCTGAAACGGGAAGACGGCTCTAGCAACCTGCGGGTCGAGGTCGCCGTCGGCAAGGCCTGGGGCGCCCTGGGCATGGGCATGCCGAGCCGGGGTGTGGTTGAGCGGCTGGGTGACAGCGAACCGATGCTGAATGCCCTGGCTGTGGCATCCGGTGGGCGTTTCGTGCCGCTGCCGGGCGGTGTGCTGATCGCCGACGGGGAGGGTGCCGTGATCGGCGCTGTCGGCGTCACCGGCGATGGCTCGGAAGCCGATGAAAAATGTGCCATCGACGGCATCAAGGCCGCCGGATTTCAGGCAATCCCCGATCCCGCTTAAGCGGGGCCGGTGGCGGACCGGTTAAGCGGCCTTAAACACAATTGAGGTTGGCCTTCCGGCAGCGGCTTTTGCATTTGCGGTCCTTGCCGCAGCCCTTGATACAGGCGCGCAGGATCTTGCCGCAATCGCGTTGTGGTTGATTGAGGCCACCGGCTAGTCCGCATTGACGGGCACAGGCCGCCTTATTGTCGGCGCCGTTTGTGTCGATGCAGTCCTTGAAACAGATGTGGGACTTTCCCTGGGCCAGTTGCACGCCGTCACCGGCGCCGGCAGGGGGAGACCAGGACAGCACGGTCAGACCCAATATGAGCCCTAGGAACAGGGCCAGAAACGAACGCATGGTTTTAACCTCCCTCTCTCACATGACTTGTCGGAGCCTAGCACGGAAGCTCCGAGCAGAAAGTTAACGGGTTTTGCCTTCTTGACCGTTCGGAAAGGCCCGGCGCATGATCGAGGTTATGAATTCCGAACACCTGTCACCGGACTCCCCTTTTTCCTTGTCGGGCCGGACCGCCCTGGTCACCGGCGCCGGACACGGCATGGGCCTGGAGATCGCCAAGGCCCTGGCCGGGGCCGGAGCCTTTGTTTATCTCAATGGGCGGATGCCGGACGTTCTCGAACAAGCGGTGACTGAAATCGGGGAAAACGGCGGCGTGTCGGCGGCAACGGTTTTTGATGTTATGGACGATGCGGCCATGTCGGCGGCGGTCGCCGACATCGAACAGGCCCGGGGCGGCATCGACATCCTGGTCAACAATGCCGGTCTGCGCGATCGCCGGGAATTGCAGGATCTAGACGCCCCGGCCGTGCGGGCCATGCTGGAGACCAACCTGACCGGGCCTTTCATGCTGTGTCGGCAGGTGTCCCGCGGCATGCGGGAAAAGGGTTTCGGGCGGATTATCAATATCACGTCCATTGCCGGGCCGATCGCCCGGGCCGGCGATGCGGCCTATACGGCTTCCAAAGGCGGGCTGGAGGCCCTGACCCGGGCCCTGGCCGCCGAACTGGGACCGCAGGGAATAACCGTCAACGCCGTGGCGCCCGGTTACTTCGCCACCGAGACCAACCGGGAAATGGTCGATGATGCCGAGGTCGCCGAATGGCTAGCCAAGCGCACCTCATTGGGCCGCTGGGGGCAGCCCCATGAGATTGCCGGGGCCGTGCTTTTCCTGGCATCGGACGCGGCGTCTTACATCACCGGCCAGATGATCGCCGTCGACGGCGGCTACCTGTCGCATTTTTAAAAAACACGCCTTCAATCGTCGTCGAAATAGCCTTGGGTGGCGCCCCGGTGACAGGCTTGGCAGGCAGCCATGGTTTTAACCTTGAGGCGGTCCAGCATGCGTTTTACGTCCCGGTCGTCGTGCTCATGGCGGAAGCGGGGCAGTTCACTGATGCGCAGCGGCGTCCACTTGCTGTCGACCCGGCGCAGCATTTTGCGGCCTTCGCGGAAACGCGACACATCGGCGGCATTGGCCGTCAGATAGGCTTCGATTTCTTTGACCTGGGCTACATCCAGGCTGGCGTCTTCGCCGAAATGGTCGGACAGCCCGGCCATCATCTTAACCCAGGACCGTTTCGGCAGGAATTGGGGCTGGAACGCCATATGGCAATCCCCGCATTCCTGGAGCACGGTTTTATTGGTGATCGGGGGGAAGCGCTCGTCGGCTCCGGCGGTTGAAACGCTACTGCCGGCTGCCAGCAGGACGAGGGCGAAGAGTATCGGTTTCATGTTTGTCTCCTTCTTATTGGATGGCCAAAAAGTTTATTGGGTGGCCATGAAAGTGATGAAGTCTCCCTTCTCAAGGGCCGTGCATTCCCGGCCCAGGACACTTTTACAATTGCGCCGGAACCACTTGGCGACCTTCTTGGGATCGCTATAGCGGTTGGGCGTATGGCTGAGCGCCATCGGCTCAATGGGCTTATCTGCCCGGGTTTGTCCCCGGCTTTGGGGTGAATTGCCGTGGCAGGTGGTGCAGGACGGGGTCTCGGGTTTGCCGCTGGTCTGTTTAGAGAGAAACAGGCGCTTGCCCCGTTCCGCCGAAAATCCCGTAAATCCGGGCGTGCTCGCTTTGGCGGATTCAGCAAATCCAGCCAGGATCGGGTCGCTGGCGGCGGCTTCGACGTTGATCGCAAAGGCCGTGGCAGAAAGAGCCAGCACCAAAGCGGCGGCAAAGTTGGTAAAAGGGCTGTGCATGATCGTTACTCCTTTGGCAGGCGGATGTTCTGGTTGTGGAAACGGCCGGAAGCGGCATCGCTGTGGCAGCCCAGGCAATTGCTTTTGCTCTTTACCTTTGGCCGTTTGAAATCGGCCTCTGGAATTTCCTTGTGAATGCGTTTCCAGCCGGGTGTGGCTGAAATCTGCCAGGGTTCTTGTTCGGAGATGGTCCGGAATTTATGGGCGGCTTTGCTGTCCCAGTGTCCGGCGGCATGTTTAACCAGGTGGCCGGTGATGGATGTGCGGTCACCGTCGTCGAGGCTGGCGTCTTCGCCGAAATGTTGGTCAAGGCTTGCCATCATGTCCCGCCAGGAGGCTGCGGGCAGCAGGCTGGGATGGTAAAGCTGGTGGCAATCGCTGCATTCCGCCTCGAAGGCCGGGTGTGCCGCCGCCGTGGTCAAACCGGTCGCCGGCAGGCCTGCCAGGACAGTGAAGGCCGAACCGATCAACAGGGCGGCTACAGCGAAAACCGCCAGGGCGGCCCGCGGCCGGGCCGGACGGGGGGCGGCAGGTTCCCGGCTGGAAAGGCGGGTTTTCCAACCGCTGATCATGGATCGGACTAGATTCTCCCGGGACAGGATGCTTTCGACCAGAACACCGCCGATATGCAATCCGATCAGGCCGACGAGGATGCCGGCGAGGATTTCGTGGATGTCGTCGGCCGTCTTTCCGACGCTATAGGAGGCAACGGTGGCCAGGGGGCCCTGGTCTTCCTTGCCGCCCAGGGAAACAAGGCCGCTGACGACAATGCCGGAAATGACGGCAATCAGGGCAAAGACCATCATCGCCCCCAAAGGATTATGGCCGGTGTAATGTCCGGGTTGCCGCCGGAGAAAAGATCGCAGGTGGCGGAGCGTTTCGCCGGGGGCATAGGTGAAATTGGAAAAACGGCTGTATTCAAAGCCGAAGACTGCCCAAACCAGCCGGAAAATGATCAGCCCGGCGATGCCGTACCCGGCCCAGCTGTGGATATCGAGCCACCATGCCGGGGCGAAATAGCCGCTTAATAGACCCGTCGCGATCAGGGCGACCAGGGACCAGTGGAAGATCCGCGTCGGCAGGTCCCAGACCCGGGTCGCTCCCTTGGTGCCGGTTGCCGGTTTCAACCCGTCGGGCATGCTTACGATCCCGGCAGCATGCGGCTGAGCGTGGTGTCGTGCCGGATCAAATGGTGCCAGATTGCGGCCGCTGTATGGGCGATGACGGTAATCACCAGAATTTTGACGAACACTTCGTGGGTCTCTTCCGCCGCTTCGTGCACGGTTTTACTGAAGGCTTCCATGCCGGGAATGGAAAAGAGGCCGAAAAAGGATATGTCGTTGCCGGTGGAGGCGACGGCGGCCATGCCGGTGAGGCCGAGGGCGATCGGAATAAGGTATAGGGTGATCACAACGATACGGTGGGCCAACTTTTGCAGGGCCGTTTCATCGGCCGGCGGTAATGGCGTGGTTTGTGTCCAGCGCCACACCAGGCGGCCCAGGGCCAAGCCGAGGATGAGCAGGCCAAAAGAGGCATGCCAGAAGATCATCTCTACCTTTTCCGGGCCGCGCGGCAGTTCTTCCATAATCTGGCCGAGCACAAAAACACCGATCATCAGCAGGGCCAGCGCCCAGTGCAGTGCCATGGAAACGGTGCCGAAGCGTTGTGGAGTGTCTGTAATATTCGTCATGTCCCCTCTCCTGACTATCCCGTGGGATGAACCTTTGAGCGGGCCCCCCTTGGGATGGCTCCGCTTTAAGTCAGGAGAAAATACGGACCGCCTGTAACCGGTTTGTTTCCGGGCAGCTGTCAATTTGTAACCATTTGTAACGGACCGGTCAGTGGTTGATCCTGAACGGGCTGTGATTTGCCGTCTGAAAGAGGCGGGAAAGGGCTTCAACTCCTTAAAATAACTACAAAATAGATATTACAAAAATTGAGGTTTTTACGTTGTGTCACCCATCCTTGGCATGCTATGCAAATTTGGCCTTGTCCAATAATTTATCGGGGCGATGCTTGGAGCACGTGTTCCTGGGGTTACCTTTTGGTTTTTGGTCGGGTTTTCGGAACAGGACCCTACGTTTTCCGGTTCCGGGAGGTTATTACTTACTAATTCGGAGGGGATACGATGCCCAAAGGCACCGTCAAATGGTTCAACCCTACAAAGGGCTATGGTTTCATTGAGCCGGCAGATGGTTCGAAAGACGCTTTCGTTCACATTTCTGCCGTTGAAAGAGCCGGACTTTCGACTCTGCGCGAAGGCCAGACTGTCGAATACGAGCTTGTTGAGGGTCAGAACGGAAAAGTTGCGGCTGAAAACCTGCAAGTTTCCGACTGATTTTTAAAGTCTGGGCGTCCCCGGTTTTTTTCGAAAGCCGGGGAATGTCAGGCAGTCAAAAGATCCCATCCGGTTTTTCCACCATTCCTGATCGGGTAATTTTGGTTTATCATTGCCGCTGCGCGATGAGCGGATAGCTGCAATGCACCCTACAGGCTTACCCAAATATGCGGTTGATGGCGCCATCCGGCGGCGCGGCCGCCTGCATGCCATTGAATCCCTAAACCCTGCACGTACGGCTCTGGTCGTCATTGATATGCAGAATGTCTTTTTGCAGGAAGGCTCGCCGGCGGAAACGCCGATGGCGCGCGCCATTGTTCCCAACATCAACCGGCTTGCCGATGTGGTCCGCTCCCGGGGCGGCCCGGTCGCCTGGGTGCAGATGACCCATGACAAAAGCGACCTGGATAGCTGGTCGGTGTTTTATGACAACATCTTCGGCCCGGAACGAACCCCAACCATCAATGCCTGGCTCTCCAAAGGCCATGAAGGGCAAGCCCTGTGGCCGGACCTGGATGTGCGGGACGACGACCTGATCGTTGAAAAGAACCGTTTCAGCGCCTTCCTGCCCGGATCATCGAACATTGCGGAACTGTTGTCCGGGCGGGGGATCGATACGGTTCTGATTACCGGCACCCTGACCCATGTCTGTTCGGAATCGTCGGCCCGCGACGCCATGATGATGAATTACAAGGCGGTCATGGTGTCCGACGCCAATGCGGCCCCGGCCGACGAGGAACATATCGCGTCTTTGGCTTCCTTCGTTCAGGTCTTCGGCGATGTCTATAGCACCGACGAAGTGATTGACCTGCTCAATGCCCGGAAAAGCGAAGACGCCGCCGAATAAAACAGGTCGGTGGGGCTAAATCCGTTCCCAGATATTGTAGGAATCGAATTCCTCGCCGCGGATTTGGAACTGCGGGGCGCTGAGTTTCATACGGTCGCCTTCCAGGAATTCGAAATTGCGGTCGTGGGAAGTGCCCGGCCAATTGGGAAACGAACTGATGTCGATGTGATGGATCAGTTTGCCGTCGCCCGTTACCTCAAATCGACCGCAATAAGCGATATGGCTATTGGCCGTTGCCGCGGCTTCCACCGTGGGGGCCTCGAAGAGCACGGCATCTGGAATGTGGGTGCGCCCGGCGGCCATAATCTCGACGAAGACATAGCCGTCGGGCGTATAGGTGATAAGTCCCGTAGCCTCCTCGCCCAGGGGATAGGTGGCATCCCCCGTTTGCCGGTTGACGGCCTGCCAGGTGACCATCTTCCAGGTGCCGATTAGGGGGTACTGGCTCATGGCGGGTCTATCCTATTTTAAGGCCTCGGCGTCTTTATGACCCCGGCCTTCCCGATAGGCGATGAACAAACCCGCCGCAACGACCAGGGCCACCCCGACCCAGGTCAACTGGTCGGGGAAAGCCTGGAAAACGAGCCAGCCGAAGATGGTGGCGACGATCAATTGGACGTACTGAAAGGGCGCGATTGTCGCTGCCGGGGCAAAGCGGAAGGACGATACCATCAAGGCCTGTCCGATGATGGCCAAAACGAAAAACAGGATGATGATGGCGGCGTCATCGGCCTTCGGCGGAGACGCCTTAAAGGGGCCGACCGGGGTCAGCAGGATAGCGGCGGTCAGCGACGTATAGGCGACGGCAACGAAGGGGGCGGAATATTGAGAAAGGTTGCGGTTCAGCATATAGAAAAACCCCAGCCCCGTGCCGGCCCCCAGGGCAATGAAATAACCGATGCGGTCGCCGCTGAAATCAGGCCGCAGGATGATGATGACGCCGATGAAGCCGACGATCACCGCTGCCCAGCGTTTAAAACCGACCGTTTCACCCAGAATCAACGGTGACAGGGTGGTGACAACCAGGGGCGCAGCGAAGATCATGGCCGTCGCATCGGCCAGCGGAATGTACTGAACCGAGGTATAGAAGCCGCCAACCCCGATGATAATGGTAACGCCGCGCAGGAATTGCAGGCCCAGGGGGCGGGGTATAACGACAGACCAGCCGTGGCGGGCAACGATAAACGGCAGGAAGACCAACACGGTCACCACCGATTGCACCCACAGCAGGAAAAGCGGCTCGTACCCGGCAACCAGGATTTTTGCCAGACCGTCCTTGGTGGCGTTGAAGGTGACGGCCGCACACATCATGACGATCCCGACAAGCGGGCGGTGGTCGGTCATTGATTCCCCCGAATTCCGTTTGCAGTCATTGAGACCCGCCGTTCTGATTGCGCCGATCATACAGGCTGATGTGCGATACGCACGCCAAAACAGCGGGTGGGTAGCGATGGAAAAGAGAATTCTACGGCGGGGGATTTTTGTGGATGCGTGAAAGAAACGCAGGCTAAACTGCCAATAATCATAAACCTGCAAGCGTCGCCTCAAGGCAGCAGCTTGATCGGGGAACGAACAGGGGGATAACCGATGAAACTGGTGACCTACCGGCTGGGTGGTGAAACGGACAGGCTGGGTGCCCTGATCGAGAACGATACCTGCGTGCTCGACCTGCTGGCGGCGTCGGGGGGGAACCCTGCCGCTCTCACCGGCATGCAGGCCTTTATCGAGGCCGGTGACGACGCCCTCTCCCATGCCCGGAACCTAATCGCCAAGGCCCCGGCCGGGGCGGTCCATGAAGTATCATCGGTGACCCTGCGTGCACCATTGCCGCGGCCGCCGCAAATCCGCGACTGCCTGTGTTTCGAGGAACACCTGGTCAATGCCTACAGGGTGCTGCGCGAGGTAAAGGCCAAGAAAGAACCCGACCCGGTTGCAGCCTTGAAGGAATTCGAAGACAAGGGCCTGTTTCAAGTGCCAGAGGTCTTTTACCAGCAGCCGATCTATTACAAAGCCAATCCGTTTTCGGTGATCGGCACGGAAGAGGACGTGCTGTGGCCCCATTACGCCAACATTCTCGATTATGAACTGGAATTCGGTTTTTTCATCGGCAAGCAGGGCCGCGATATTCCCAAGGACAAGGTCCGTAGCCATATCTTC
>JADHTD010000109.1 GCA_016776525.1 Rhodospirillales bacterium | reverse complement strand
GGGCCTATCCCAATTCCAGCAGTGTCTGGCGCAGGATCGAGACCATCTCCTCGATTTGCGCCTCTTCCGCCACCAGGGCCGGGGCCAGGTTGACCGTGTCACCGCCGACGCGCACCGCCATGCCCGCCTCGTAACACTTAAGGAGCAGGTCATTGCCGCGCTGGCCCGGTTTCTCGGCCGGCACCATGTCGATGGCGGCCAGCAGGCCGTAGCCGCGGATGTTGCTGACCATATCCAATTCCTGCAGGGCGTAAACCTTATCGAGGAAAGGCCCCGATAGCGCCTTGGCTCTTTCGAACAGGCCCTCGTCCCGGTAAACGTCGAGGGCGGCGATACCGGCGGCGCAGGCCACCGGATGGCCGGAATAGGTATAGCCGTGGAACAGTTCGACGGCACCGGGGGCGGCGCTGCCGGTGATGGTTGCATAAATGGCGTCGTCAATAGCCACCGCCCCCATGGGGATGGTGCCGTTGGTAATGGCCTTGGCCATGGTCATGATGTCCGGGGTAACGCCGAAGGCTTGCGCTCCGAAGGCTTCGCCTGTGCGCCCGAAGCCGCAGATGACCTCGTCGAAAATGAGCACAATGCCATGCTGGTCGCAGATAGCCCGCAGCCGTTCCAGGTAGCCCTTAGGCGGCACGAAGACGCCGCCGGACCCGGCGATCGGTTCGACGATGCAGGCGGCGATGGTGTCCGGACCATAGGTCTGGACGATGCGTTCCAGGTCGTCGGCCAACTCGGCGCCGGTTTCCGGCTGCCCCCTGACGAACTGGTGTTCCGGTAAGGCGGTGTTGCGCATATGGTGGATACCCGGCAGACCGGGTCCGAAGCTTTCCTTGTTGCGGACCAGGCCGCCCAGCGAGGTGCCGCCGAAATTGACGCCGTGATAGCCCTTTTCGCGCCCGACCAGCCGCGTGCGCTGACCTTCGCCGCGCGCCTTGTGGTAGTGGATGGCCACTTTCAGCGCCGTGTCCACCGATTCTGAGCCGGAGTTGACGAAAAAGATGCTGTTGAGGTCACCGGGGGTCAGCATGGCGACCCGCGAGGCCAGTTCAAAAGCGCCCGGATGGCCCATCTGGAAGGCCATGGCATAGTCCAGCTCGGCAACCTGGGCGGCGACGGCTTCCACCACCTTCGGGTGGCAGTGGCCGGCGGCGTGGGTGTAAAGGCCGGAACAGCTATCGAGCAGGCGGTCCCCCTTGTCATTCCAGTAATACACCCCTTCGGCGCGCACCAGTATGCGGGGATTAGCCTTGAACGAGCGGTTGGCGGTAAACGGCATCCAATAATTTTCGAGAGAATTGACAAGGTTCATGGACCGGACTCCTCGTGTCTTGGCGGATAATCGAGTTTATTCGGTTTTTGACCGAAGTAATATATTGCTGTGTGATTTGGCCCTATACTTTTAGGATAATCGTGCTCAATACAATTCGGCAGTGCCAATTCTTCGTTTTGTTCGGTACCAGGAATGGAAATTCTATTTAAAATCCACCGGGAATCTGGAGAAAGCCTTACCAACCAGATTCGCCAGAAGCTGGTCTCCGCCATATTGGACGGCAGTTTATCGACGGGTGCGCAACTGCCGTCAACCCGTATGCTTTCCAGGTCCCTCAAGGTTTCCCGGAATACTGTCGTCCAGGTCTATGAAAGCATGGTCGCCGATGGGTTCCTGACGGCCCACAACCGATCAGGCTATTACATCAATTTCGATAATAAATCGGGTTGGATCAATAACCAGAAACGGCCCAGCGTCAAAAAAAACGACCAATCGCCGTGGACCAATAAACTGAAGTTTTATCCCAGCCATCAGACATACATCGAAAAACCGCTGGATTGGCAAATCTATCCCTATCCCTTTATTTACGGCCAGATTGATACGTCCCTCTTTCCCCTGTCAACGTGGCGCGAATGCACCCGCCTGGCCCTGGCAAAAAACGCCATGGACGAATGCACCTGCGATGCGATTTATGAGGACGATCCGTCCCTGGTTGAACAAATTTGTACGAAACTGTTGCCGCGGCGGGGGGTTTTCGCATCGCCGGATGAGGTTTTAATTACCCTGGGCGCCCAGAACGCCTTGTATCTCGCCGCTGCCTTGACGACTTCCGGTAAATCGACGGTGGGCATGGAAAATCCCGGTTATTCCGATGTCCGCAACGCCTTTTTGCGCCAACAGGCCCTGATTAAACCGATTCCCGTAGACCGCAATGGCCTTATTGTCGATGACGCCTTGGACGATTGCGATATTGTTTACACGACTCCAAGCCATCAATACCCGACGACGGCAACGCTGTCTCTGGAAAGGCGGGAAGAGCTTCTCGCCCGGTCGGTGCAGTCGGATTTTTTGATTCTCGAAGACGACTATGAAAACGAGACCAATTTTGTCGATGAGACGATCCCGGCCCTGAAGTCCCTGGACCGTAACAACCGTGTTCTTTATGTCAGCAGCCTGTCCAAATCATTATTTCCCGGGCTCCGGATCGGCTACATGGTGGGGCCCGTTGATTTTATCAAGGAAGCCCGCTCCCTGCGGCGTCAGATGTACCGACATCCGCCGGCCAACAACCAACGGACGACGTCACTGTTTATTTCTCTCGGGCACTACGATTCCCTGGTGAAAAGACTTCACGAAGAATACAAGGAACGTTGGCAGATCATGAAGGATGCCCTGTCGGAACACCTGCCTGAATCGACAACGGCACCGACCTTCGGCGGCACCAGCTATTGGGTTAAAGCTCCCGGACATGTTAATGCAACGTCCCTTGCCGTTACCGCCATGCAGCGCGGCGTCGTCATCGAACCCTGCGAGGCATTGTTTTACGGCGCACGAGCACCAAAGAACTATTTCCGGCTCGGCTATTCTTCCATCAAAACGGAAAGGATTGAAGAAGGCATCAAGCTCTTGGCGGTGACCTTGCGGGAGTTCGTCTGAGCCCTGGAGAAAATCCAACGTCTTTGCGTTAAAAAAAACCTCAATGCTTACATCGGGAATTCCAGGACTGTCGGCAGCCACAGCGCCAGACCGGGGAACACCGTCAGCACCACCAGCCGCATCAGGTCGACGACCAGGAACGGCACAATGCCCCGGTAAACAGTGTTGATGGGTATATCCCGTGCCACCCCCTGTAAAACAAATACGTTCATTCCGATCGGCGGCGTGATCAAGCCGATTTCAATCACCATCACATTGATTACCCCAAACCAAATGGGATCGAAACCGAGATCGAGGATCAACGGAAAAACGAAGGGCAGGGTGATGACCATGGCGGCGATGGTGTCAAAGACACTGCCGAGAATGAGATAGACCACATACAGTGCAAACATCACCACCATGGGATGCAGGTCCAGCACCTTGATGGCGGCAATCATGCTGTGGGGCAGTTCGGAAAGGGCGATGAAATAACTGAAGATGTGGGCGCCGATAATGATCAGGTAGATGAGACCCGTGCTCGACGCCGTTTCCCGCAAGACCTCTTTTAATATCGGCCATGTCAACCGGCGGCGTTGTACGGTGAACAGAAAAGCCAGGCTGGCGCCCACCGCCGCCGCTTCGGCAACGGTAAAAATACCGCCGTAAATGCCGCCGCTGACGACAAAGGCCAGGAACACCACCCCCCAGGACTGGCGGAATACTTCGAGCCTTTCTTCCCAGGGCATTCTGGGTCCGGCCGGTCCGGCATCAGGGGCATATCGCACATAAGCGGCGATGGCGAAGAGGTGAAACAGCACGGCGACAAGGCCCGGTATGATTGCGGCTACGAAAAGGGTAATCACGAACTGTTCTGTTAAAACCGCATATAAGACCATGATCACCGAGGGCGGTATGAGCATGCCCAGGGTTCCCCCGGCGGCAATGCAGCCGGTCGCCAGTTGCGGACTGTATTGGCGTTTCAGCATTTCCGGCAGAGCCACCCGGGTCATGGTTGCCGCCGTCGCCAGGGACGATCCGCAGATGGCGCCGAAGCCGGCACAGCCGCCGATCGTCGACATGGCCAATCCGCCCCGCCGGTGGCCGACGAAGGCATAGGCGAGCCGATAGAGGTCGGACGACAATCCCGCTGCCGTGGCAAAGCTTCCCATCAACAGGAACAAGGGGATAACCGCCAGGTCCCGGTTGGAGATGACAGCCGAAGGCTCGGTCTTCAACAGGCTGATGGCCGGTCCCCAGCCGATGACAACGCCGACGCCGATGATGCCGGCAATGCCCATGGCGAATCCGATGGGTACGTGCAGCGCAATCAGCAGGAACATGCCGCCGATACCGATGGCGGATAGTGCAAGCGGGTCCATGGGTTACCTTATCTCGAGCATCTTTCAGGCACTTTAATTGGGGACATGTGATCCCCCTTCTTCCTCATCGAGCCTCCGAAGCGTGCCGCCGGGCTCCCTGCCCCTGACGGCACGCAGGAAGTGACCGATCATAACGAAAAACTGAACGGGGATACAAAGACCCGTAATGGCCACCGATATGGCCCACCACGGCCACGTCAGCAGCCCTACGGTCATGGTCGTGTCGTTGACTTCTCTCAATTCAACGACGAAGCCGACCAACTGCCATTCCATGATGACAAAAAAAACGAAGACCAACACCGAAGCAAAAGCCTCCAGCCAATAAGAAGTGCGCTTTCCCAGGGCCTTTCCCAGGAAACGGATGGTGACGTTGTCGCCGTGTAAAAGCACCATCACGAAAGAGGTCGCAATCAGCACGGCGAAAGCCAGGCTCTTGAAGTCCTCGAAACCGTGGATCGGCATTAAAAAAACGCCGCGCATCACAACATCGATGTCGGTCACGATGGAAACGAGCAGAAGGCCGAGGAATCCAAGCAAGGCGACCCACAACACCGGTGTTGCCAGCCGCCTGCTCAGATTGATTTTTTCCCAGTCCATGGCGGATTATAAACTGAACGTTTACTTGCCCGCCCGGATTTCTTTAATAATTCTTACATAGTCGTCAAAGATCTTCTGGCCGTTCTTGTTCTCCTTGATCCACTTGTCGTAAAGCGGCTGAAAGGCGGCTTGGCCTTTCTTGGAGAGTTCGGGGCTGGCCGGAATGAAGTGATGCTTCTTCGATGCCTTCATCTTGCCGTAAAACGTCTTTTCGACTTTGTCGATCTGGGCACCGGCGGTAGCGGCCATTGTCTCGCCGCCATACTTGTCCATGACGGCCTTAACCTTGGCCGGCAGGCTTTCCCATTTCTGTTTGTTCATGACGGCAACCACCGTGCCGGCGCTGAGCGCCGGGATATAGTGGTAGGTAGCAATCGTCGACATCTTAAAGACGCCAACCGCTGCATACCCCAAAAGCACCCCATCGAGAACGCCGCGGCTAAGGGCTTCCGTCGCCTGGCTCAGAGGAATGCCGATGGGGACGGCGCCCATGGATTTAATGGTGGCCGCCTGCACGGTGCCGGCGGTGCGGATTTTCATTCCTTTCAGACCGGCCACCGTTTTAAAGGGCTTCTTGGTGTGGATTTTATAGGGGGCGGTGATGAAGATGCCCATCATCTTGACCTTCTCAAAGCCGGTAAAGTGACCGGCCTTGAACATACGCCACTGCGCGATGCTGCCCTCGACTCCGCTTTTAATCATAAAAGGGAGGTCATGAACGGAATAACCGCCGAAGCGGCCGGGCGTGTAACCAGGAACGACGGCGGTCATGTCGGCAACGCCGTCGACGGCATGATCGAACTGTTTCTTCGGCGCCCTGCCGAGCGCCCCGCCCCAGAATTCTTTGATTTCGATGGCGTCGCCGAGTTCCTTCTTAACCCCGGCGATCCAGGGTTTGAACATGCCGCGAACGGTGCTGCTGCGTTCCGGCAGGAAAGAGGCGATGCGAATGGTGACTTTTTCAGCGAGGGCTTCCGTCGATGTGTAGGCGGAGAGCGCAACCGCAGAAATCAGGAATGCACGAAAAATGGTTTTACCCATGGTATACCTCCACTCAAGTTATTTTGCATATCCATGTTCTTCCGGTTTTAGGCAGGTCGGAATTCTGCTCTTTTTTCTTTTTCAGGATATGCTGGCTTCACTGTTGTCGCGAACAATGACAATCAATCCTTGCCAGCCTGGACAAGCCGGCACGAACATACTGATTCTTCTAGAATTCTAGTTGCTCAGGGCAATCTCTATAGAGCCAGATGCCGCCAATTTACGGTGCCAGTGCAATCGTGTGCATAGATTCTGCAAATAGCTCGCAAGTGGTTGGCTGTGTTGGCTCCAAACAATTCCCTTATCTGGTCCTTTGATGGACAGGGGATCGGCCTTTAAAGTGTTATAAACAGGCATATATCGGGCGCAAACGACGTGTTTTGCGAATTTTCGCATGATGAACCGTAAAAGCGTGCCGACAAGACTTCAGCCCGGGCAACGCATAAAAAATATTTATGCCTTTAGGACATGAGGGCTCAGCAATGACCAAAAAAACACTTATTAAATGCGGCTGGCTGGTCTCAATGGACCCGGCGACCGGTGAATCGGAAAATACCGATATCCTCATTGAGGATGACATTATCTCGGCAATCGGTCCTCAACTTGAGGCGCCGGCCGATGAAGTCATTGACGCCGGCGATATGATCGTCATGCCGGGATTGGTGGAAGCCCATATCCATACTTGGCAAACCGGATTGCGTGGGGTCGGCGCCGAATGGGTAAGCGTCGATTACCACAAGAATATGCACGGCAATATGGCGACGCGCTTCAACGCCCATGATGTCTATCTCGGCAACCTGTTCGGCGCCCTGGCGCAGATCGACATGGGGGTGACGACGATCCTCGATTGGAGTCACAGCCTGCGTGACCTGGAAATGGCTGAGAGCGCTATCGACGGCCTAGAGGAAGCGAAAATTAGAGCCGTCTTCGCCCATGGCACGGCGAAACCGCCGTCGACGCCGGAAGGCGTCCCCTTTGGCCGTATTCCCCATCCCCGGGAACGGGTTGAGGCGCTCCGCAAGAACCGGCTCACCAGCGATGACCAACTGGTCACCTTGGCCATGGCTATTCTCGGACCCGAATTTTCTTCCTGGGATGTCACCCTGAAGGACTTCACGCTGGCCCGGGATTTGGGCCTGCTTTCCTCGGCGCATGTCTGGCATGGCTACAACCGGTCCATGCCCGAGGAAGAAGTGAAAGACGGCTATGCAAAATTGTCGAAACTGGGTCTTTTAGGCCCCGACCACAATGTTGTGCACGGCAACTATGTCCAGGACGACCAGCTTAAAATGATGCTGGATGACGGCGTCAGCATTACCTCGACGGTGCTTGTTGAAACCCATGGACATGGCGCCGAGCCCCTGCTTTGCAAAGTGCGCGACCGGGGGCTGATGCCGTCTATCGGTATTGATACGGCCCTGATCGTTTCCGACGACATGTTCTGCGAAATGCGGGCGGCTTTGACTTTCGCCCGTTACCGCGAACATTTCAACGCCCGGGAATCCGGGAATTATCCGATTGCGGAAATTCCCGTTAAGACGCGCGAAGCCCTCGAATGGGCAACCATCGGCGGTGCCCGCGCCCTTCAACTGGAGGACAAAATTGGCTCGTTGGCAGTCGGTAAAAAGGCGGACCTTGTGATGCTGGGTGCCAACGGCCTCAACCTCTTCCCGGTCCATGACCCGCTCCTTTCCGTGGTTGAACTGGCCAACAGTGCCAATGTCAGTTCGGTGATGATTAACGGTGAATTTCAAAAGCGCGATGGAAAGCTGGTCTACCCGGAGGACAAGTTCCGCAACCTGAAAACAAAATTCCAGGAATCACTGACGCGAATCATGAAAGACTCCCAATTCGTGCCGGGAGCTAAATAACCGATGACCGCCAGTGAATTAAATAAAAAGGCCCGCCTAGGGAAAGGGGGCCTGATCGAACGGTGAAGTTTCCGTTCTTACCTCCCCTCAGCCGGCTTGGAAAATACCCCCAAGCCGGTTTTTTTTATAAAAATTTACAGGCGTTTCGATCCTCCCAAAGCCGAACGGGCATGAGCCGTTTTCTAAGTCAGGGAGATAAGTACAACATGCCCTGTCCGGTGTGGTTTTTACGGGCCCGGAAAAAAATAAAAGGGCTACAGCGGTAACGCTATAACCCTTTGAAAATTTGGTCGGAGTGAGAGGATTTGAACCTCCTAACCCACGCATTTCTGCGCAATGCTACGCGACACTATATTCTCCTTTTTTTTTAAAAAATAACTAAATAACAATGGGGTATATCGTTTCTTCAGGTCGCATGACATTTCTCCAAGTTTAATGTATGCTGGTACCTATGAGGTACCTATTAGGGTTTGGGGCATGGCGCACATTCGTATGACTGACCGAAAGGTGAAAAGCCTAAAGCC
>JADHTD010000108.1 GCA_016776525.1 Rhodospirillales bacterium | reverse complement strand
AACGGTCCGTTCATGGTCGTTAATTGCGCGACGATGACGCCGGATACCGTCGAGATAGAATTATTCGGAACTGAAAATCCGGAAGGTGGCGAAGAGGCTCCGCGCAAAATCGGAACCTTCGAAGCCGCTCATAACGGCACCTTGTTTCTTGACGAAGTAGCCGACATGCCGCTGGAAACCCAAGGCAAGATCGTCCGCGTTTTGCAGGAACAAACTTTCGAACGGGTCGGCGGTTCCACCCGGGTCGAGGTCGATGTCCGGGTCATCGCCGCTTCCAAGCAGAACCTGACCGATGAAATGAACGCCGGCCGTTTCCGGGAAGACCTTTTCTATCGCCTCAGCGTCGTTCCGATCGAGGTGCCGTTCCTGAGGGATCACCCGGAAGATATTCCGGTTCTGGCCAAAGAATTCATCCGTCGGACTGCTGACAGCCTCGGCCTCAACCCGCCTGAATTAAGTGATGAATCCCTGGCCACCCTGCAAACCTATGATTGGCCCGGCAATGTCCGGGAACTCCGCAATGTTATCGAACGCTTGCTGATCATGGGGCCGGGACAGGACGGAGAGGTAATCCGTTCCGATATGCTACCCGGCGAAATCGGAGCCACCGCCCCGGCGTCCCTCGGTTGGGAGAAAGGTAGTGAATTGATGGCTTTGGAGCTGCGCGAAGCACGGGAGGTTTTTGAACGCGAATATCTGCTTGCACAAGTGACGCGTTTTGGTGGCAATATCTCCCGTACGGCTGAATTTGTCGGTATGGAACGTTCCGCACTTCACCGCAAACTGAAGACACTTGGTATCCAAAATGAAAACCGGCAGCGCCGGGCTGAAGATTAGACTGTAGAATAGGAGCAGGGTAATGCGGGCTTACGGGTCGCACCCCTCCAGTGAAGGTAAGACATTATGAAAGTCATCATCTGCGGCGCCGGACAGGTCGGGTATCATATCGCCCGTCATCTGTCGCTTGAAAACAATGACGTAACAGTTGTCGATCAGTCGCCTGAACTGATCCGCAGGATCAGTGATTCCCTCGACGTCCAAGGACTTGTCGGCCATGCCTCCCATCCGCATTCCCTGGAACAGGCCGGCGCCAATAACGCCGACATGTTGATTGCCGTGACCTATGCCGATGAGGTCAACATGGTTGCCTGTCAGGTGGCGCACTCTATTTTCGAAGTGCCCACCAAGATCGCCCGCGTCCGCCATCAGAGCTATCTACAACCCATGTGGTCGAATTTGTTTTCCCGCGACAACATGCCGATCGATGTCATCATTTCGCCGGAGATTGAGGTCGCCCGCGCCGTCACCCGGCGTCTTCAGGTGCCCGGCGCCTTCGAAATGATTCCTTTGGTTGACGACAAGGTTAAACTCCTGGGCGTCCGTTGTTCCGAAGACTGTCCGCTGGTCAACACACCGCTCAGGCAATTAACTCAGTTATTCCCCGACCTCAATATCGTCATCGTCGGCATCATGCGCGACGGCAAGCCGATCGTTCCATCCGGCGAGGACCAGATGCTGCCGGGAGACGAGGTCTATTTCGTGGTCGACAGCGAACAGTTGCCGCGCGCCATGTCCGCCTTCGGCCACGAGGAACCGGAAGCCCGCCGCCTGCTGATCCTGGGCGGCGGCAATATCGGCCTGTTCCTGGCCCAGGAAATCGAAAAAGACCATCCCTGGGTAAAAACCAAAATCATCGAACACTCCAAGGAACGGGCCGAAGAGGTCGCCGGCAGCCTCAGCAGCACCGTCGTCATTCAGGGCGATGTCCTGGATCAGCAAATCTTGGAAGAAGCCAATGTCGCCGCCACTGAAACCGTGGTCGCCGTCACCAACGACGATGAGACCAATATTCTGGCCTCGCTGCTCGCTAAACGCTACGGCTGCCAGCGCACCATAACCCTGGTCAATAAAACCACGTACGAGCCGCTGATGGGGTCGCTCGGCATCGATGTTGTGGTCGGCCCCCGTAATATTACCGTTTCCACCATCCTGCAGCATGTTCGCCGGGGCCGCATTCATTCCGTACATACGCTAAGGGAAGGGTTCGGCGAATTGATCGAAGCGGAAGCCCTGGAAACCTCGGAATTGGTTGGCGCACCGATCCGTGAAGTCAACCTGCCGCCGGGTGTTCTGCTGGGCGCCATCGTCCGCGATGGCCAGGTCATCAGCCCCCGCGGCAACACCAAGGTGCAAGCCAAGGACCGGGTGGTTCTGTTCGCCGCACCGGAATCCGTGCGCAAGGTGGAAAAAATGTTCTCCGTGCAGTTGGAGTATTTCTAGAATTTTAGGTCTCTCGAAGGCCCAACAAAAAGAAACCCGGATCAAGGAGCCTTACCCCCTATGACACGCATTGCTTATGTCAACGGACAGTATGTTCCCCATGATGAAGCCGTCGTCCATATCGAAGACCGCGGTTTTCAATTCGCCGATGGCGTCTATGAAGTGATCGCCGTCCACCAAGGAAAACTGATCGACGAAGAACTCCATATGGAACGTCTTGAACGTTCCTTGGGGGAGCTTTCCATAGCTTGGCCGATCTCGCGGCGTTCCATGCCGGTCGTTATGCGCCAGGTGGTACGCCGCAACCGGGTGCATAACGGACTGCTGTATCTGCAAGTAACCCGGGGCGTGGCGCCACGCAATCATGCCTTTCCCGATCATGACCACAGTTCCCTGGTCATGACCTCGCGGCCGACGGCGTCCTTCGACAAGGAAGCCATTGCCAAGGGGGTCGACGTCATTACCGTGCCGGACATCCGCTGGTCGCGCCGCGATATCAAATCGATTTCCCTGCTGCCCAATTGCCTCAGCAAACAACAAGCTGTCGAAGCCGGCGCCTATGAAGCCTGGTTCATCGATAACGACGGCCTGATCACGGAAGGCACCGCCTGCAATGCCTGGATCGTCACCAAGGACGGTGAACTGCTGTCCCGCAAGGCCGATAGCGACATCCTCAACGGCATAACCCGTCAATCGTTGATCAAACTTGCCGAAAAGGAAGGCGTCTCATTTACCGAACGGGCCTTTACGCCGGATGAAGCAAAGGCCGCCAAGGAAGCTTTCCTCACCAGCACGACGTCGTTCGTCAAACCGGTGGTGCGCATTGACGGTCAATCCGTCGGCAACGGCAAAGCCGGTTCCCTGACCCGGCGTCTGCTTGATTTTTACGGTGCGCATATGGATGGGCAGGCATGAACAACGGTCGGCCAGAGGCAGTTCTATTCGATTGGGACAACACGCTCATCGATTCCTGGCCGGTAATTTTCGAAGCCACGAACGCCACCCTGACGGAATTCGGTCACGATCCGTGGACCCTGGAAGAAATCAAGGGCCGGGTCCGCAAGTCACTGAGAAACGCCTTTCCCGAATACTACGGCGACCGTTGGCAGGAAGCGGGAAAATTTTACTATAAGGTTTTCGATGCCATCCATCTGGACAGGTTGAAACCGTTGCCGGGTGCCGTTGACCTACTTTCTCAGTTGACCGGTGACGACATATATCTTGGCGTGGTCAGTAACAAACGGGGTGACTACCTTCGCAAAGAGGCCGAGCACCTGGGATGGAACCGGTATTTCGGACGCTTGATCGGTGCCAACGATGCCGAACGGGACAAACCGTCTCCGGATCCTGTCTCTATGGCCTTGTCCGGCAGCGGCATCGATCCGGGTCAGCATGTCTGGTTCGCCGGTGACGCCGATATCGACCTGGAATGTGCCAATAACGCAGGGTGCCTGCCGGTATTGGTCCGCGACACGCCGCCCGGCCCTGGAGAGTTCAAAGAGTTTCCGCCGGCCCGTCATGTCCCGGATTGCGGTGAGTTGGCTAAACTTATCAAGTATTTGTGAACAGTTTAATATCCTGAACCCGGTGTTGAGAGTCGAAATTAACTTTTCTTTCCGGGATTCAAGCCCCTATAATCGCCCATGGGAGAAATCCTGCGGTTCTGCCGTAGGTACTGGGGCAATAATAATATGAGGAGGGGAGGAGACAACAATGTCCCCCGAAAAATCACAAAACGTTCAAGATGTCTTTCTGAACCACATCCGTAAAAACAAAACGTCGGTAACCATCTTTCTGGTCAACGGCGTCAAGTTGCAGGGAATTGTGACCTGGTTCGACAATTTCTCGGTACTGTTACGCCGGGACGGGCATACGCAGCTTGTTTACAAGCATGCTATCTCGACGGTGATGCCGTCGACGCCTATCCAGTTGTTCGAACCTGACGGAGACAATGACTCCGGCACGGAATAGATTGGCGGCACCGAAAAATAATAAGGGGCAAACCGGCGCCGGAAACGGCTCTGATAATTGCTTAATCGTCCATCCGATTGATAAATCGAAAGGCACGACCGCCTCTCGCAACCCTGAAACACGCCTGCAAGAGGCAATCGGCTTGGCCGAAGCCATCAACCTTGTCGTCGTCCATACTGAAACCGTTTCCCTGAACAAACGCCGCCCGGCAACGTTGCTGGGACGGGGTGGTGTTGAGCGCATTGCCGAACACATCAGCAACGCCAAGGAGGACGGCCCCGGTATCGATGTGGTCATTGTCGATGCGGCGCTGACACCGGTGCAGCAACGCAACCTGGAAGAGGCCTGGCATTGCAAAGTCATCGACCGCACCGGTCTGATCCTGGAAATCTTCGGCGAACGGGCACAAACCAAGGAAGGCCGTCTGCAAGTGGATCTTGCAGCACTCAGTTACCAACGGTCCCGGCTGGTTCGTTCCTGGACTCACCTGGAAAGGCAACGTGGCGGCGCCGGTTTTATGGGTGGTCCCGGTGAACGCCAGATCGAAACCGACCGGCGGCAGCTCAGCCAGCGCGTCAATCGGCTGAAGCGTGAACTCAAGGACGTCAAACGGACCCGGCAACTGCACCGCAAGGCGCGACGCAAAGTGCCGTATCCGGTGCTGGCCCTGGTCGGTTATACCAACGCCGGCAAATCAACCTTGTTCAATGCCCTGACCCAAGCCGATGTGGAAGCCCGCGACCAGTTGTTCCAAACCCTGGATACGACCATGCGGCGCATTGACCTGCCGTCGGGCCGCATAGTTATCCTTTCCGATACGGTCGGCTTTATTTCCGACCTGCCCCATGAACTCGTCGAAGCTTTCCACGCGACCCTAGAAGAAGTCACAGAGGCGGATATCATGCTGCATGTCCGCGATGTCGCCCATGAAGAGACGGAAGATCAGAAATCCGATGTCCTGCTGGTGTTGAAGGAATTGGGGCTGGAAACCAACGGCGACGGCCGAATGATCGAAATCTGCAACAAGCTAGATCTTTTGGCAGAAGATGAACGCCAGGCACTGTCCAACCAGATTGAACGTTCAAACACGGCTGCCGTCGCTCTTTCGGCTCTGACCGGTGAGGGGTTCAGTGAACTCCTCAACATGGTCGATGCCCGCCTGTCGGCGGGAAGTCTCCTCCTCGATTTGACCCTCAAAACCGCTGACGGCAAAGCCCTGGCTTGGCTTTATCAACACGGCGACGTCATTGAACGCGACGATGAAGCCGAAAACATCCATCTTAAAGTGCGTTTGGATGAAAAAGACGCCAGCCGTTTTGAACGGTTAAATCTAATTTCCTGAACCCTTTCACCTGCATTTCCGCATCATTGTTGATCCGTTTTAACTTTTCTTTATATATCTACTAGTAGAACATTGTCTTCCAGTATGATAAAGGGCAGGTCATTGTGGCGACGGCACGGACCCAAAAGAAATGGCGCGATAAACACAGGCTGGTGAAAAGTCAGCTCAATGTCATGGCGCGCTCCGCTACCCACCAATCCCTAGAAGATTTCGCTCACTCATTCGGACTGCGCGGAAAAGGGGAGGCCGTTACCTTTGCCTGTTTTATTACGCAGGCCCTCATTCAACGGGCAGACTTCAAGTCTGATTCAGCCCATGCTCTCGATGATTTTATTGAAGCATACAAACGGGATCGGGATTTATATCAAGCCTAGGAAATCTTTTATTTTGACCATCAAGGCTCACCCTCAAGGTTAGCGGTCTTATAAATTGTCTCTATTTACAATGATGTGTATTCATTTATTTGATTAATTTGTTTATAATAATAATTATTCTAAAATGATGATGGGTTCAGTTAATCATCTCATTTAGAAAAGAATGTCTTTAAGTTATGAACATTTTAAATCTACAATTCAGGACAATAAGAGTGGAAATGGTTACCTGGGGCTCCGTAAATAAATGAATACAGCGCAAAATCCAACGCTGGAAACATCCCGGAAACTCCTTTACGTCGGCAGCAATTCCGACCTTTTCCGCAAAGATATCAGCAAAAATCTTGAGTTTGTCTATACGGTCCGATTGTTTGCCGATACCAGCGGCCTGGAACGTGCCGTCAAAGGGGAGCCCCCCGCCGCCTTGATTCTCGACGACATGATCCCGCCGAAAGGCGGCATCAATGTGATCAGCCATTACCGGTCGATCCGCCGTTATAAATCCCTGCCGATCGTTTTTGCCATCGATCAAAATGACCGCGAAACCATTGCCAATGCCAAGACCTACAATGGGGTTGAATGCCTGATAAAACCCTATTCCGTTAACGACCTGCAGGTTGCCATATCCCGGGCGGCCAGCGCCGGTGTTGAAGCCGAATGGAAAACAATCGAACCGGTACAGCGCCAAGCCCTGACCCAAACCCTGCATTCCTTCAATGCCATCGCCGATATGATCAATGATGAACAACCGGTCGTTTATGAGGACGTCCGGGAAAGTTGCGGTCCCCTGGTCAATGCCGTCAGCGACGGTAACTACAAAGACATGCTGCGGGGCGTGCAGGACCACGACAACTATTCATTTGTGCATTCGCTACGGGTCGCCACCTTCCTCAGCCTCTTCGGTCATGCCATCGGCATCCGCGGGGAGGACCTGATGACCTTGTCCACCGGGGGATTGCTACACGATGTGGGAAAAATGTTCATCCCCCACGAAGTCCTCAACAAGGCCGGCAAACTCTCAGATGATGAATTCACGGTGATGAAATCCCATGTCACCCACACCAACGGTTATCTGGGCCAGACCGACCTGCCGCGCGGCGTCATCGTGATCGCCGGCCAGCATCACGAAAAACTGGACGGCACCGGCTATCCGGACGGCCTCAAAGGCACTGAAATCAATCAGTTGGCCCGTATGGCGGCGATCGTCGACGTGTTCGGCGCGCTCACGGACAAGCGGGTCTACAAGGAAGCCATGGAGCCCGAAAAGGCGCTCGGCATGATGAGTGAGTGGAAAACCCACCTGGACCAGGAACTTCTGGGGAAATTCCGCGAAATGCTGCTCGACGCGGCGACAATCGATTGACCTTGTTTGTTTTTGCTTTCCCCAAGCCGCACAATCAGCGAATAAAGAGGCATGCAACTGCCTGACCGCGATACCGTCACCCAAATCATCCGTACTGTTGCCGCCGATGAAATCATGGCCCGTTTCCGTAACCTGGGGGAAGCGGACATCCGTGAGAAAAATCCCGGTGACTGGGTGACCGTTGCCGATCTTGAATCGGAAAAGCGGCTGACGGCCGCCTTTCTGGAACTGCTGCCCGAAAGCGCCGTGGTCGGCGAAGAAGTGGCCGAAGACAACCCGTCGATCCTGAAAGCCCTGACCGGGCCGGGGCCGGTCTGGATCATCGATCCGGTGGACGGCACGCAGAATTTTTCCAAGGGCAAAGACTGTTTTGCGGTAATCGTCGCCTATTTGCTCAACGGTCAAATCCGGGCCGGTTGGATTCATGACCCGGTATCCGGGCGCACCGTCTGGGCGGCGGCGGGCGAGGGGGCCTGGGCAACCGACGGCACGGGGGACTGGACCTGCATTACGGCCTCGGCGCCCAAGGACTTCACCGCCATGGCCGGTTCCCTGCCGTACCGCTTGCGCAAGACCTTTGCCGAACGCCAGCACCGCAACCAGCCGCCGTTTCCGGCCCGTGTCGTCCGCATGGGCAGTGTCGGGCGCGAATACATGGAACTGGCCCAGGGCAACCTGGATTTCGCCCTTTACCGGTTCAAGCTCAAACCGTGGGACCATGCGGCGGGGGTGCTGATCGCCGAAGAAGCCGGCGGCTTTGCCGGACTGGCCCCCGGTAGCCCGCTCAGCGGGCTGGGGCTTGGCATTGCCGAAGGCTCGCTGCTGCTGGCGCCCAGCGCCGACAACTGGCGCCAATTGGTTCACGAATTCGAACTTTGAAAAGGCGCTTTAGAAAACCGAGTTGTTTGTTATTTATGGAACAGCATTGCTAGAATACCTTCAAGCAACAGACCAAACCCAAAGGGGAGGGGAATACCCACAATGACCGCCACCAAAACCGCATTTATCGGCCTCGGCGT
>JADHTD010000107.1 GCA_016776525.1 Rhodospirillales bacterium | reverse complement strand
CCCTGGATTCCATCACCAAGGCGGCCGAAATCAAGCCGGATGACCCGGACATCACTTATGACAGCGTCATGATCAAGGCGGCAGCGGGCCGCCTCAATGAAGCCACCACGGAAATGGCTGTTTACAATCGCCTGACGGATAGCAAGGCATCCTTTCGCAAGGCGCATCTAAGCACCCGGATGGGTGACTGGCGCCGGTTCCACAAAAAAATGCCTTACCTTCAACTGGCTCAGTCGACTTCCGATATCTTCGGGTCGAAGGCTGCTACCGAAGGGGTTACGGTCGATAGCAACGACAGCTCCAGCTCAGACTCGTCGTCTACAGCCAAGAAGGTCTCGACTAAAATGGCCTTAGTCGACGTTGTTATTATCCGCACGGAAGAACGCCTGACCACCACCAAGGGCGTCAACCTTTTGAGCGGCCTTACGGCGACTTTGGGCGGCACGGTTACCTACAACAAGATCAATGACTACAATCAAGACACATCGACGGTTACCAACAACCTGACCTGGGCGCCGACACTGACCTTCGCCTCATCGGCCTATTCGCTGAACATTTTCAACGATGTCAACGATAGCAATGAAGTGCTCGCCCGACCGACCCTGGTCTCCCTGGACGGCAAGAAGTCGGAGTTTTTCTCGGGCGCCGTCTGGCATGTCGAGTTGACCGGCTCGGCCGGCAGCGAAGGCGCGGTCCAGGATATTCCGGTCGGCATCAAGCTCGATGTGACGCCGAAGTTCTTAAGCAAGGATATGGTGGAGCTCAATGTTTCTGCAGCACGCGCTTTTGTTGAAGGCCGTTCTGCTACTGCCGATTTCACTAAATTCGCGCAAACCACCAAGACCCTGGTGACTGCCAACGTCGCCATGAAGTTCGGCCAGACCCTGATATTGAGCGGCCTGAGTGAAAAAGAGACCGAGACGGTTCGTGACGGGGTTCCCCTGCTTCAGGATATCCCGGTGGTTCAGTACCTGTTCTCAAACGAAAGCACAGTTGATTTCAACAAATCGGTTCTGATCCTGCTGACCCCGCGCAAGGCTCGTTTTACCTTTGAAGACGGCACCGAAAAGGTTGATCGGGCGATGCCGTCCGATAAGGATGTTAATCAGAAAAACCTGAAAGAGCTTAAGGTCCGGGATGACTGGTTCCGTCCTGCGTCAACCGTTGATTCCGTGCTCTATCATTTGCGGAACGGAAAATTCTTCAAGGAATTCCGTTCCGGCGATGTGAAAATGGAGAAATGGGACTATCCCGGTCGCATTGAGCGGATGATCGAACGCACCCTTCAGTTCCTCTACTTCTAAGGAGGCTGTTTGATGCAAGCGATCTTTCGTTTTGCTCTCCTGCTTGCCGTTGTTGCCGCCCTTCCATTTGGAGGGGCGGTAGCGGCGGAGAAGGACATCTGGCGTGTTACAAAAAGCATGCAGGGGGCGGTGGATCATTTTATTAAAAACTCGGCTGTGTTCGAGGATATGCGTACCTACAGCGTCCCAAACGATCCCGTCTACGTTAAGGAAACGGATGTTGGGCCGTTATTGCCGATTTACGACCTGCTCGCCTGTATCCAGCTGACGCACCCGAAGGCTGTGATTGAGGTGGATTCCGGCGGTGGTTTCGATATCGCCATCGATTACATAAATTTTGCCAAGGGTTCATGGCCGGTCGATATTCGCATTGTAGAGATCAAGCAAATCAATAAGCTTGAAAAACACTCCATTTATATTCTTGAAAAAGTATCGGTCGGGACGTTGTCGTTCAGCAGTGCAGCTCAAATGACTCAAACGCTTCGGCTCATGACGTCAAAATGTTTTAATAGTGACGTTTGACAGTCTCTTCTCTTTTGACGCGGTGCAATCCGAAAAAAAATAGGAATGAATTGGGGACAACGGTTTATTGGAGTGGCCGAAATACCGACTAATGTCCGCTTTTGGGGGCAAAGCGGACATTCCAAGTTTTATATCGATAGCCTTAAGGTGCCCATATAAACGGATAGGCACCTTAAGGGGCTTAATTAGGGATTTCTCATTCTCCGCCGGATCAGCTTTTCGGCCAGCCGTGGAGCGGTGCCGATTTTGCTCCAGGGACAGGCGGCGATGCAAATGGCGCAGCCGTTGTTTTCATTGAAATATAGAACGCACTTGTCGAAGTTGACGAACCATTTCTTGTGGCCGCGCACCATCTGTTTTTCCTCATGGATGGCGTCAACCGGACAGGCCCGGGTGCAGACCCGGCAGTTGGTGCAAAAGCCGTCGGCGCCGAAGTCGTCGGGGCTGTCGGCCATCAGCGGCATGTCGGTCATCACATAGGCCAGCCGGAACAGTGAGCCATACTGCCGGTTGATCATCGAGCCGTGTTTGCCCAATTCGCCGAAACCGGCGGCGATGGCCGCCGGCAGCAGCAACATCGGCCCGGCCCGTGGGCCGCCGTGGGCCTTGGCATCAAACCCCTGTTCGCGGATCCAGCGGGCCAGGGCGACGGCCGCCCGGGCGCCGCGGGCATACTGTTTGTGGACCTCGACCTGGGTGGTGGTGCTGGGGGCTTGGGATAAGGGCCCGTATTCCATGGAGACACCGACGACGATGGCCCAGGGATAGTTGACCTCGGCCCCTTCATAGACCCAATTGGGGTCGATATGGGCGACTCCGGCCCTGTCGGCTTCGCTGGCCAACGCGACTTCCTTGGCCGCTGCTGTCCATTCCTGTGGCGTTTTATCAGTTGGACCGGGCGCCACCGGCGGCAGTGGTTCCTGCAACAACTTCATGGTGCCTTCGCGGTGCTTGGTGGCTTTCGGCGTGCGGCCATGGGCATAGAACCAGTCCTGCAATTTGCCATGGGCGATCTTGTCGGAATCCTGCCAGTAGATCGGCGTCGGACGGCGCACTGCTGTCTCGCCCAGGCCGTTGATGCTGTTGCCCGATATATCCGGCAGCAGGGCCAGTTGTTCCGGGTTGGGGGTGAAGGCCGGTTTGGCAGTGGCCTTGGCGGTGGATTTACTTTTTGGCATCACGCTTCGCATCGGCGTCGGTATAGTCAGTTAACACATTGAGTACGGCCTGGCGTTTCTCCTCATCGACGGCTTTGAAGGCGCGTTCCAGGGCTGCTGGAAAATCTTCGGCGCGTTCGACTTTTTCGCCATATCCACCGGAGGCTTCAACGATCTTGTGGTATTCCGGCGCCGGATCCAGATAGGTCAGGGGCGATTGATTGGCGCGTGCGGCCTCACCGTCTGGATACTGTGCCAGGGTCGCCTTGCGCACGGACGCCCACATGCGGTTATTGAGGATGATGGTCAGGGTCGGCAGAGAAAAGGCGTTGGAGACGAAGTGCGCCGGCGTCGGGTTGCCGAACATGTAACTGCCGTCACCGATAACGGAGATGGCCCGGCGGTTAGGTAGTCCTAACTTCAAACCTAGGGCGGCGCCCAGACTCCAACCGAGGCCACCTGCTGGGCTGAGAGTAAAACTCGTGCACGGCTGTTCCAGGTCCAGCAAGCCGATGGGAAAGAAGGTTTCGTTGAGGATCATGTCGTCATCCCGCTTGGCCTTATTGAGGCAAGCGGCGACCCAGGCGGCCGTCGATGCCGTGCCTTCGGGAGGCGGCGTTGCTGCCTTGGTCCGGGACTTCAACCAGGCTTCACGGAGCACGGCCAGCTGCTCCCGGCGTTCATTCATGACCTTTTGCGGCGGACTTTTAATGTCGAGAGCACGAGTTAAAGCTCGCAGGGTGGCTGCCGAATCACCGGTAATGGCCAGGTCGGAACGGAAGCTCCGCATGGGATAATTGCTGAACAGGGGGTCGACACCAAGATGCGCAACCCGGGCTTGGTCCGGCACTTTGTAGAGGTCGGGAATCCACGGCACATCGCAATCCAGTGTGACGATCAAGTCGGCATCTTCCAACAGGGTGTTCGGCTCATACCCCAGATGCATGGGGCTGCTGGTCGGCATAAAGGTGTAGCGGGACCGGTAGCCTATCACCGGAAGGGCAAATCGCTCGGCCAATTCGACCAGGTCCGGCACGGCAGCCGGATCGCGGCCAAAACTAGCGGTGACAATCATGGGCCGTTCGGCGGCGGCTATCCATCCGGCCAATTGCTCGACGGCATCGATATCCGGCGCCGGGGGGCTGGCCGGAAGACGTATAGAAGGCGAGTCATATGTAAAATCCCCGGCACCCTCCATCAGCACTTCGCGCGGCAAGGTCAGATAGACGGGTCCGCGCGGTTCAGACATGGCGATCGATAGGGCCC
The DNA here is from genome assembly GCA_016776525.1 of Rhodospirillales bacterium. Classification (GTDB taxonomy): domain Bacteria; phylum Pseudomonadota; class Alphaproteobacteria; order Rhodospirillales; family JADHTD01; genus JADHTD01. The sequence goes on along the minus strand of JADHTD010000107.1, from coordinate 4,117 downwards.
GGTCAACGACGTCTTCGACTTGGCCGGTGCTACGCAGTTCGTAATCCCATTTAACGACCTCGCGCAACATACCGGCTTGGTCGTACATTTCCTGGCCCCAGTGAATGAAAACGCTGCGCGCACCCGGCACATCCCCTTCAAAGATCGGTGTCCGCCCGGCGGTCAGCAGTACCGGAATGTTTTCCCGTTGCGCATTAAGCAGAGCACAAATAGCATTTGCCGTGCCGACATTGACATGCAGCATCACCGCCTGGACCTGCCCGGTGGCAAGATAGGCACCGTGGGCCATAGCCACAGCCAGATTTTCGTGGGGTACAGTGATCGGCATGGGGGCCTGAGCCCGGCCGGCGGCGGATTTAGACAAGGCCTCGATGATCGATGCAAAATCGGATCCGCCATTGCCGAACAGAAAATCCACGCCCCGGTCGGCAAGCAACGTCAGATAGGCTTCACCGGCACTATCGACGGATATTGTTTTAGGCGACATGGATCATTTTCTCCCTCTCGTGTCGGCTTGGTTTTGGCGTTTGCTGATCATAATTTCGAAACCAATCAGGGCAATACCCAGAACGCAACCGATACCGGTCACATAAGACGAACTATCGAAGGCCCCTGCCGGGAAAAGCGACAACAACCCCAAGAGGACAAATAAAGCCCGCTGGGGCGGCATCACCGGGCGCAGGAAATAACCGGCAACCCCGATCGACACCAGCCAGACGCCGATGATCGCCGTCACCACGGAAATGGTCACCGTCACCACATCGCCGATGAGGATTAGGCTTGGCGACAGGACAAAGAGGATCGGGATGATATAGGCCAACCAACCGAATTTGACCGCGGCAAAGCCGGTCTTCATGGGATCGGACCCGGCGACACCGGCGGCGGCAAAGGCGGCGATGGCCACCGGCGGCGTCAGCATCGACATCATGCCGAAGTACAAGACGTATAGGTGGGCCGCCATCGGTTCGACGCCGACTTCGATCAGGCCCGGCGCCACCAGGGCCGCCAGCAGTACATAGACGCCCAAGGTCGGCAGGCCCATGCCGAGGATGATGCAGACCCCGGCGGCCAGCAGCAACAGCAACATCAAACTGCCCGACCCCAACTGCACCAGGACATTGGTGAAGGTGAAGCCGAGGCCGGAATTGGACAACACCCCGATGACCATACCGGCGGCGGCACAAATGAGGATGATATCGAGAACCGCCATGCCGGTGCGGCGAAAGGTTTCAAAAATGGCTCCGAGACCGGGGCGGAAGCCCTGGTATCCGAAGACCAGGGAAAAGGCCAAAAGTATGACGCTGGCCAGAATGGCGGCGGTCTGCGGCTGCATGAAATAGACAAAAAGGGCGACAACGAGGACCACAAACGGCACCGCAAAAAACCAGCCGCTGATGAGAGTGCGTGCCGGTGGAATTTCTTCGGGTTTGAGTGCCGCCAGGCCGTCCCGCGCCGCTTCCAGGTCGGCCTGAATGAACAGGGCCAGGTAATAGAGCACCCCGGGCACCAGCGCCGCCAGCACGACGGAGGTGTAACTGACCTCCAGGAAATCGGCCATCAGGAAGGCGGCCGCCCCCATCACCGGCGGCAGCAACTGCCCGCCGGTGGAGGCCGCGGCCTCAATAGCGGCGGCCTTGTGGGCGGGATAGCCGCCTTTCTTGATCATCGGAATGGTAACGACGCCGGTGGCCACCACGTTGGCGACGGCGCTGCCCGAAATCGAGCCGAACAGGGCCGAAGCGACGACGGCGATCTTGGCCGCACCCCCCCGGAACCGGCCCATGGCGACCTGGGCCAGATCGGTAAAGAAATGCGAGCCCTGGGTAACGTTGAGCAGGTTGCCGAAAAATATGAAGGCGACGACGATGCTGCACGCCACCAGGATCGGTCCGCCCATCATGGCGTTGCCGTCGATCGACATGAAGCCGACAAAGACATCCCATTCCGATTTCTGGGCGGCGAAACGGCCGGGCAAGTTATGCCCGAAGAGACCATAAAGAATAAAGAGGCCGACGATAATCGGCAGGGTATTGCCGGTCGACCGTCTCAGGGCCTCAAGCGTCAGAGGGATGATAATCAGGCCGAAAGCCACCGTATCCCAAGGGGTTTCGATGATCATATCGGCCATAATCGGGTATTGGATGGCGACGTACCCGGAACTGACCAAAGAGAGGGCGGCGGCCACCTGATCGTACCAGGGAACATCAACGCGTTGGTCTTTGCGCCGGGCCGGCAGGGTAACAAAACCCAGGGCCAAAGTAAGTCCGAGAATGGCGGCAACAATCTGCGCCGAGTACAAATTAAGACCCCAGGTCTGGAAGAGTTCCAGCCCCCAGGTCAGTGAAATCAGGGTTATGCCACAGGCCAGGAAGGTGACACCGGCCCGATACCAGGACGGCCGGTTGCCGGTGTCACTCTTCGTCTGATCCTGCACTGTCGTTGGTCATCCCGGCCTATTACTTCGGCGGCCAGAGACCTTTTTCCTTATAGAACTTGATGGCGCCAGGATGATACTTGGATGAGCCAAGGTTCTTGGCCATCCCATTAGCCTTCAACAAGCGGAACGGCGGGAAAGCCTTGCCCAAATCTTTCAGATTATCGTGCATGGCCTTGGCCATTTTGTAGACCGAGTCGTCACTGACCCCTTTGTGGGTGAAGACCAGGGCGTCATAGGCCATGGCGTGAATCGGCTTGGTGACGCCGGGGTTGCCTTTGTGGGGCATTTCCTTGCGGAAGTAGGCGATCGGAATATGCTTGCGGATGGCCGCCAGGTTTGCCGGCGTGTTGGCCACGTCAATCGCCCGAATACCATGCTTGGCGTTGGCTTCGCGGACCTTCGGGGCGCTCAGGGCAAAGAAGAAACCGTCCGACTTGCCGGAAATAAAGGCATTGGCGCCGGCCACCACATTCGGCACCGGTACCTGTTTGCCGAAATCCTTCGGCGACATGCCTTCGGTGGCCATGAGGGTGACCATCAGCTTGTGGATGATCTTATGGGCCACATAACCGGCGGGCATGGTCTTGCCTTTGAGGTCGGCAATGCTCTGGATCGGGGAATCTTTCTTGACGAAAAAAGCGACCCTGAGCGGATACATGATGGAAACGACCCGGAGGTTACCCATCGGGCGGCCCTTGAAGTGTTCTTTTCCTTCAACGGCAAGGCCGAATTCGTAACGATTGGCCAGTCCGAAATCAACCTGTCCCTTGTCAATACCCGGCAGGTAGACATTAGGGCTGGCAAAGTTGCGGACAGTGGCGTTCATGCCGCCTTTGTTGGTGACGATCTTGGCCAACACCGTTGCCGACCGGTCATAGAGCGAGCCTTTTTTCGAAGCGGCGATACCGACCGTCTGGGCCATGGCCGAGGCGCTGAAGACGACAGCAACGGCCAAAGATGTGTAGAAAACGAATTTCCTCATTGATTTCCTCCCTGTTTTTGGTGTCCCGCGATTTTTTTCCCGTTTTAAACGGCTATGCGAGTTACCTAATAAAAGCAATCCTAACAGATATTGCGGATTTAAAACATTATCGAATGAGACAAACGCTATTGCACGCTGAGGCCTTTGGGCAATAATAAAAGAAATGGCATTTCGCATGGCGGAACATACATCCCATGGCGCATATCACCTCCCTGCAACGAGGGCTTGAAATTCTCCGCCTGCTAAACGACAGGGGGGTCAGCCAGATTAAACACCTGCATCAGTTGACGGGCCTGCCCAAACCGACGCTGGTGCGCATGCTCGACACCCTGATCGACGCCGGATATGCGATCCGCGGAGATACCGGCGGCTACCGGGTCAGCGCCAAGGTTCTGGCGCTTGCGAACGGTTTCGATGCGGAAGGGAATTTGTTGAATATCGCCAAGCCGGTTTTGGACGTCTTCCGCGAGGAGCACATCTGGCCGTCGGACCTAGCCATTTTCGACCGCGACGCCATGGTGATTATGGATACCGGCCGCCATCCGGGCACCCTGTCGTTGAACCGCACGCCGGGTTCCCGGCTGCCGGTGCTCAACACCGCTTTGGGCCGGGCCTATCTGGCCTTTGCTCCGGACGAAGTGTGCCAAAGGGCTTTGGAGCGGCTCTGCCCCGATGCCAAGCAGGCTGAAAAAACCAAC
>JADHTD010000106.1 GCA_016776525.1 Rhodospirillales bacterium | reverse complement strand
ATCATGTCAACGACCAGATTGACCTGGTAAATACCGGCGCCGATGGCCACCGGCAGCATGCGTTTGAGCAGCTCGCGCACCTCCGGGCTCAATCTGGGCAGGCGCAGGCGCAGTGAAATCCCCGCCGCCCGGCAATGGGCCAGCATCCACACGAATTGCACCATGCCGGCCCCGGACACCCCCCAGGCCAGGGCGTGGCCCGGCGTCGGCAACAGCGGCGCCAGGCCGAGCAGGGCCCCGATCAGGCAGATATTGAGCAGGATCGGCGTCGCCGCCGCCGCCCAGAATTTCCCCAGGGAGTTGAGCATGCCGGCCATCAGCGAAACCAGCGAAACGAACAGCAGGTAGGGAAAGGTGAGGCGGGTCAGCAGCACCGCCAAATCAAACTTTTCCGGGTTGGGGATGAAACCCGGGGCCAGTCCCAGCATGACCACCGGCATGGCGATCTGGATGACGGTGACAAAAATGAGCAGGGCCCACAGCAGGACGCTCAGCGCCTCTTCGGCGAAGCGTTGGGCCGCCGCTTCGCCGTCGGTTTCCAGGCTGCCGGCATAGAGCGGCACGAAGGCCAGGTTGAAGGCCCCTTCGGCGAACAGGCGGCGGAACAGGTTGGGAAACTTGAAGGCGATAAAGAAGGCATCGGCGACCAGCCCGGCGCCCAGGGTGGCGGCGATCAGGATATCGCGCACGAAGCCCAGGATGCGGCTGATCATGGTGAAGCCGCCGATGGTGGTGATCGCCCGGAGCAGGTTCATGGACCGTCAATAACTTCCGTTTATGGCCGCAGAATGGCAACAAGCCTCCCGGCCAGCCGCACCAATCCGCATGATAGTGACCAGACTTAAAGCAAGAGGGTAAAGAAATGGTGGATATCAGGCGATTTCCAGAACCGGTTGGGCGGGGGTCGAGTCCGGGCCTGCCGCTTATCTGCGTGCGGTTGGGTTGGGGTCAGGCTCCCGTATAAAACCTATTCCGCCGCCACCACTTTCGAGGCGCCCTTTTTGTCGGGAAGCTGGCTGGGGGCCACCGCCGAGAGCAGGGTTCCGCGGATTTCCTCGATCTTGTCCGGGTGCTCCACCTTCAGGCCGAAGACGTTCTTCACATAAAAAACGTCGACCACCCGCTCGCCGTAAGTGGTGACGTGGGCGCTGGAAATCTGCAGGCCGACCCGGGTCAGCGCCGCCGTCACGTCGTGCAGGAAGCCCGGCCGGTCGCGGCCGTTGACCTCGATCACCGTATGGCTGGCGCTGGCCGTGTTGTCGATCAACACCCGGGGCGGCACCTTGAAGACCCAAGTGCGGCTGGTGAAAATTTTCTTCTGCACGTCTTCCAGATCGTGGGCCGGGCTGCGCTTGCCTTCCAGGGTATCCTCGATGGACTTCCACAGCCGTTTGAGGTCGCGCTCGCTGGAAATGGCGCCGCCTTCGGGGCACTGCACCCAGAAAGTATCTAGGGCCATGCCGTTGGTCAGCGTCATGATCTTGGCGTCGGCGATGGTGGCGCCGCCCAAAGCCATGGCCCCGGCGATGCGGGCAAAGAGGCCCGGATGGTCGGCGGTATAAATAATAAGCTCGGTGATGTCGCGCGACGTATCGACCCGGGTTTCGATATGCAGGCCGAGCTGGCGGCTTTCCGCCTCCTCGACAAGCTGGGCGTGGTGGATATGGGTGTCGGTGTCGAACATCAGCCAGTAGTTGGGATAGCCGCGGTTCAGGTGGGCTTCGGCGGCGGCGGGGTTTTCCTGGGCAAAGCGGTCGCGGAAGGCTTCCTTGGCCTGGGCGACGCGGGAAGACCGTTTGTCGTCGGGCTGGTCGCCGGTTATGAATTCGATGGCGCTATTGTGCAGTTCGCGCAGCAGGGTCGCCTTCCAGGCATTCCACACATTGGGGCCGACGGCCTGGATGTCGGCGACGGTGAGCACCGTTAGCAGGCGCAGGCGTTCCGGCGACTGGACGATTTCGGCGAAATCGCGGACCGTCTGCGGATCATTGACGTCGCGCTTGAAAGCGGTGCGCGGGATCAAAAGGTGATGCAAAACCAGCCAGGAAACGGTTTCCGTTTCCCATGCGCTGAGGCCGAGGCGCGGGCACAATTTTTTGGCGACCTTGGCCCCCAGTTCCGAATGATCGCCGCCCCGGCCCTTGGCGATGTCGTGCAACAGGACGGCCACATAGAGGGCGCGGCGGGACTGTACTTCGTGGATGACGCGGCTGGAGATCGGATGTTGGTCTTTGAGCTGTCCCTTTTCGATGCGGTGCAGGATACCAATGGCGCGGATGGTGTGCTCGTCAACCGTATAGACATGGTACATGTCGTATTGCATCTGGGCGACGACCCGCCCGAAGTCCGGGATGAATTTGCCGAAGACGCCGGCTTCGTTGAGCCGCTTGAGGGTCATTTCCGGATCTTTGTCCGAGGTCAGCATCTCCAGGAACAGGCGGTTGGCTTCGGCGTCTTCGCGCAGGTCTTTGTTAATCCGTTTCAGGCTCTGGGTGACCAGGCGCAGGGCCTGCGGGTGGATATCCAGTTCCTGGTGCTGGGCGACATGGAAAAGCTTGAGGAGCTTGATCGGGTCGGTTTTAAAATCGCTCTCGTCGGCCACCGTCAGGCGGTCGCCGTCGATCTTGAAGCCGTCGATGTTTTGGTTGCGGAAGGACAGCGACGGCAGCCGGAAGCGTTTCTTCTTGTGGTTCTCTTCCAGCACGGCGCAGATAATACGGGTCAGGTCGCCGACGTCCTTGGCGACCAGGAAATAGTGCTTCATAAAGCGTTCGACGCCGCGGGCCCCGGCCCGGTCGGCATAGCCCATGCTTTCGGCCAGGGCGCTTTGCACATTGAAGGTGATGCGTTCCTCCGCCCGCCCGGCCTGATAATGCAGGTGGCAGCGCACGGTCCACAGGAAGTTGTCGGCCTTGGCGAATTTTTTGGCGTCGCCCGCCGTCAGCACGCCCGCCGCCACCAGGTCCTTCACCTCGTCGACCTGATAAAGGTACTTGGCAATCCAGAAGAGCGTCTGCAGGTCGCGCAGGCCGCCCTTGCCTTCCTTGATGTTGGGCTCCAGCACATAGCGGGTGTCGCCCATGCGGGCGTGGCGGTCATCCCGTTCGGCCAGTTTTTCATCGACATAGGCCGGGCCGCTGTTGGCAACCACATCGTTCATGAAGCGCGATTTGAAGGTGTTGAACAGGTCCTTGTCACCGCTCAGCCAGCGGATTTCCAACAGTGCCGTGCGGATGGTCAGGTCGCTGGCCGCCAGACGCAGGCTTTCGTCGATGGAACGGGTGGCGTGGCCGACCTTGAGGCCGAGATCCCACAGGATATAGAGCATGAATTCAATGACCTGCTCGGTGTGCGGGGTCTGCTTGTAGGGCAGCAGGAACATCAGGTCGATATCGGAAAACGGCGCCAGGCCGCCGCGTCCGTAACCGCCGGTGGCGGTGATGGAAAGCTGTTCGCCGGTGGTCGGGTTGGCCACCGGATAGACATGGGTGATGGCGAATTCGTGCAGGGTGCGGATGATCTGGTCAACCAAAAAGCCGCGGGCCCGCACCGTATCGAGGCCGGTCATGCCTTCTTCTTCAAAGCGGCGGCGGATTTCCGCATCGCCCTGGGCCAACGCCTCCTTGAAAAAGCCCAGCACATCGGGCCGGGTTTTCGCCGAATACCCCGACCAGCCGGCCAGCTCTTGCAGCTTGCCGGCAAGGGATTTGCGATCAATGATATCGCGTTGCTTGCGGATCCGGGGCATCGGGACTTTGGAACCTTTCAAAGTCGTATGAATAGAGTATTCGGATATATAGTGTATATGGAACGCCGCCGCCATAAAGGAATAACCCGATGGGCACCGACGGCCTGATCATCATCGACGTCCAGCAGGGCTTTATGGGTTCCGGCACCGACCACATTCCGGGGCGGGTCGAGCCCCTGCAGGACCGTTTCGAAACTGTACTTATCACGCGTTTTTTCAATCCGGAGGGCTCCCTGCACCGAAAATTGATCGGCTGGCATCGATTCGGCCCGGGAACGGCGGATATTGAGCTGGCTTTCAAGCCTGCCGCCACCGCCCGAATTTTCGATAAATCGACCTACAGCGCCCTGACGCCGGGCATTGTTACGATATTGCAACAAAATAAGGTGGGACGGGTCTTCCTGTGCGGCATCGCCACCGACAACTGCGTGCTGAAAACCGCCGTCGATGTGTTCGAGAAGGGCCTGGAACCGGTGGTCATCACCGACGCCACAGCCAGCCACGGCGGGCCGGAGGCCCATGACTGCGGCTTGCGGCTGCTCGAACGCTTCATCGGCGCCGGGCAGTTGAGGGAAACCGCCGACTTGGCGGGCTTACTTAAAGGATAGTTCCTTGAGTTTATAGAGCAGGTCGAGGGCTTCCCGGGGGCTCAGGCCATCCGGATTGACGTCGCCGAAGGCCTCTTCCAGGGGCGAGGGGCCCTGCGGTTGAACGGGCTTGTCTTCCAGAGCCGCAAAAAGAGGCAGGTCTTCGGCCAGCCTGGTCACCGCCGAGGATTGCTCGCCTTTTTCCAGGGAATGCAACACCTGTTCCGCCCGCGAAACAACGGCGGGTGGCAAGCCGGCCAGCTGCCCGACGTGGATGCCGTAGGAGCGGTCGGCCGAACCCGGCGCCACTTCGTGCAGGAAAACCACGTCGCCCTGCCATTCCTTAACCCGCATGGTGTGACAAGCCATGCCGCCGAGGCGCGCCGCCAGTGCCGTCAGTTCGTGGTAATGGGTGGCAAACAGGGCCCGACAGCGGTTGACCTCACACAGGTGTTCGGCCACCGCCCAGGCGATGGAGAGGCCGTCATAGGTCGACGTGCCGCGGCCGATTTCATCGAGAATGACCAGGGCCCGCGGCCCAGCCTGGTTGAGGATGGCGGCGGTTTCGACCATTTCGACCATGAAGGTCGAGCGCCCGCGGGCCAGGTCGTCGGCGGCCCCGACCCGTGAAAACAGCCGGTCGACGATGCCCATATGGACGCTTTCCGCCGGTACGAACGAACCCATCTGGGCCAACACGGCAATAACCGCGTTCTGGCGCAGGAAGGTGCTTTTACCGGCCATGTTGGGGCCGGTCAGCAGCCACAGGCGTTCGGCACTCTCTTGTTCGACGCCGCCGTTGCCCAGGTGGCAGTCGTTGGCCACGAAAGTCCCTTCTTGAGAGGCCTCCAGCGCCGCTTCGACGGTCGGGTGGCGGCCGCCGCGGACATCGAAACCGTTGCCGTCATCCAGCAGCGGGTGGCAATAGCGCCGGTCGCGGGCGAGGGCGGCCAGGGCGGCGGCCACATCGAGGCGGGCCAGGGCGGCGGCGGCCAGGGCGATGCCGGCGGCCCGCCCGGTAATCTCGCCGCTCAGGTCTTCGAATAGTTTCAGCTCCAAGCCCAGGGCCTGGTCGGCGGCCCGCGCAATCTTGCCCTCCAGTTCCCCCAGCTCGACGGTGGAATAGCGCACCGCATTGGCCATGGTCTGGCGGTGGATAAAGGGAGAATCCTCGCCGCCCGGCATGTTATCGGCCTGTTTCGCCGAAACCTCGATAAAATAGCCCAACACGTTGTTGTGTTTAACCTTCAGGCCGCCGACCCCTGTTTCCTCGGCATAGCGGCTTTGCAGGGCCAGGGTCAGGCGGCGGCTTTCGTCGCGCAGGGTGCGCAACTCATCCAGGGCCGAATTGTAGCCGGCCGCGATAAAACCGCCGTCACGCACAGTGATCGGCAGGTTTTCAGCCAGGGCCCGGCTCAGGCGCTCGATCAAATCGTCATGGTGGCCCAGATCGGCCCGGCAGGCCTCGATACCGTCCGGCAGGCCGCTTAAGCCCCCGTCCATCAACAGGCCACGCAGCCCGGCACAGACCATCAGGCCGTCGCGGATGCCGCCCAGGTCGCGGGGGCCGCCCCGGCCCAGGCTCAATCGCGACAGGGCGCGTTCGATATCGGGGCTGCCCTTGAGCGCCTCGCCGAGGTCGCCCTGCAAGCGTTCGGCATCCAGAAAGAACTGCACCATGTCGAGGCGCGCCTCAATGGCCGCCACCTCGGTCAGCGGCGCCCCGAGATACTGGGCCAGCAGCCGGGCGCCGGGCCCGGTTACCGTCAGGTCGATGACATTCAGCAGGCTCCCCCGGCGCTCGCCGCCCAGCGTCTGCGACAGTTCCAGGTTACGCCGGGTGGCGGCGTCGATTTCCATGAGAGCGCCGGCGCTTAAGCGTTTCGGCGTTTCCAGGCGCGGCAGCCTGCCTTTCTGGGTCAGTTCCAGGTAATCGACCAGGCCGCCGGCGGCGGCCAGTTCGGGCCGGGAAAAATCGCCATAGGCATCGAGCGCCGCCACCTCGAAAAGGTCTTCAAGGCGTTTGCGCGCATTGGTGCTGTCGAAGCGGCTGCCGGGCAGGGGCGACAGGCGGTCGCGCCATTCGCCGAAAACCTCGAACAGGTCCGGGGCCTGCAACAAACTGTCCGGGACCAGCAGTTCCCCGGCGTCAATGCGGGCCAGCACAGCGCCTAAGTTCAGGCGGTCGGCCGGCTGGGTCATGAAAACGCCGGTGGAGATATCGATCCAGGCCAGCCCCAGGCCGCCCCCGGCCTCGGCACAGGCGGCCAGGTAATTGTGCCGTCGTCCGTCCAAGAGCGTGTCTTCGGTCAGCGTGCCGGCGGTAATGATGCGGACGACCTGGCGCCGGACAACCGATTTCGAACCCCGCTTTTTGGCTTCCGCCGGGTCTTCCGTCTGTTCACACACCGCCACCTTGAAGCCTTTGCGGATCAGCTTGGAAAGATAGCTTTCGTGAGCATGCACCGGCACCCCGCACATGGGGATATCGTCGCCTAAGTGTTTGCCGCGCTTGGTCAGCGTAATGTCCAGCGCCGCCGAGGCGGCCACCGCATCGTCGAAAAAAAGCTCGTAGAAATCGCCCATGCGGTAAAACAAGAGGGCGTCGGGGTGGTCTTTCTTGATGGCCAGGTATTGGGTCATCATCGGCGTCGGCGCGCTGTCGGCTATGCCCTTCGCCGGTTTTTCGTCCGCCGCAGCGGACTCCGACTCCACGGGCGGTTCCGCCTGCGGCTCCGTCTGTGGTTCGGTCGGTGGGTGCGGGTTTTGCTGTTGCACGGCGGCGGCGGTAAATTCGGTTCCGGTGATTGACGGCTATCAAGGATAGGGTTCGGCGGCGACCATACCATAGAAAAAACCGGATAAAAAATGCTAAGGGAAACAGGCGAACTCCCTTGCATCTTGCCCCCTATCCGACACATTATTTATAGGGGTTCGAAGCCCGCACGCTCTATGGGCGGGAACCCCGGAAGGCAAGCCTGGGAGCCAACGATATGGAAACGACACCAACCACCGTCTCCGACGCCCGCGAAGCGGTCGGCTTGTTTGCAGACCGGGATAGCTTTGAAGCGGCGGTTACCGCCCTTTTGGGCGCCGGCTTCGAACGCACCGACCTGAGCGTGCTGTCATCGCACGAGTCCCTGGAGGCCGCCGGCACGCCCGGCAAGCCCTGGAAGGACGTGCTCACCGCCTTGGTCGGCGAATTAAAATACGAAGGCCCGCTGGTGGCGTCGGGCGCCATCCTCCTGGTCGGCGGCACCATTGCCGCCACCATCGCCGGTATTATCGGCGCCGCCACCGCCGGCATTGCCGCCAAGGAAGTGCTCGACGAAGTGACCTCGTCCCCGCACACCGAGGATTTCGCCCGCTCGCTGGACGCCGGCAGCGTCATCCTCTGGGTCCGGGTCACCGACGACGACGAAGAGCGCAAGGCCAGCGGCCTGCTCGAAGGCCACGGCGGCGCCAACGTGCACATCCACCGGCACGACCCGGCGGCATAACGCCCGCCACCAAGCAACAATAAAAAAAAACGAAGAACAGGGACGCAGACCCATGGACGATCCTCAATCGCAGATTACCCCGGAAGAAGCCCTTGCCCTGCATGCCCAGGGACGGCCCGGAAAACTGGCTATCATGGCCACCAAGCCGCTGACCACCCAGCGGGACCTGTCCCTGGCCTATTCGCCGGGCGTCGCCGTTCCCTGCCTGGAGATCGAAAAAGACCCGTCGACCGCCTACGACTATACGGCCAAGGGCAACCTCGTCGGCATTATCTCCAACGGCACCGCCATCTTGGGCCTCGGCGACCTGGGCGCCCTGGCCTCAAAACCGGTGATGGAAGGCAAGGCCGTGCTGTTCAAGCGCTTTGCCGACCTCGACGGCATCGACCTGGAGGTGGACACCCGCGACGTCGATGAATTCATCGACTGTGTGAAGCTGCTCGGCCCGACTTTCGGCGGCATCAACCTGGAAGACATCAAGGCGCCGGAATGCTTCATCATCGAACAGCGCCTGCGCGAACTGATGGATATCCCCGTCTTTCACGACGACCAGCACGGCACCGCCATTATCGCCGCCGCCGGGCTGATCAACGCCATGGACATCACCAACAAGGATATCGGCGACATCAAGCTGGTGGTCAACGGGGCGGGCGCCGCCGCCATCGCCTGCATTGAGTTGCTGAAATATATGGGCATGCCCCACAACAACGTCACCATG
>JADHTD010000105.1 GCA_016776525.1 Rhodospirillales bacterium | reverse complement strand
ACTGGACTCCTGATATATGAATGACGGATCCGCGATCTGGTTCCTGCAAGCCGCCGTCGTTGGCTATGTCCTGGGCTCCATACCCTTCGGCCTGGTGCTGACCAAGCTGGCCGGTATTGGCGATGTCCGCCAAATCGGTTCCGGCAATATCGGCGCCACCAATGTCTTGCGCACCGGCAACAAGGGCCTGGCCGCTTTCACCCTGCTGCTCGACGGCGGCAAGGGAGCGGCGGCGGTGCTGATCGCCGCTGTCTGGGGCGAAGACCCGGCCCTACTGGCCGGACTGGCCGCCGTCCTCGGTCACAATTTCCCGGTCTGGCTGAAATTCAAGGGCGGCAAAGGGGTGGCGACGACGCTGGGTACCCTGTTGGCGGCCAGCTGGCCGGTCGGCCTGCTGGCCTGTGCCACCTGGCTGGTCACCACGGCCCTGTTCCGGATTTCATCGCTGGCGGCGCTGGTCGCCCTCATCGCCGCCCCGGCCTATGCCTATTTCCTGGACGGCCCGCACCAGACGGCGTTGGCCGGCGCCCTTGGATTGCTCTGCGTCTTCCGCCACCACGCCAACATCGGGCGTCTGTTGAAGGGTGAAGAGCCGAGAATCGGCGGCGCTAAAAATAAAACTTAAGCCTCCCGTAACCGGCGACCAATGCCCGTTCACGGGAATTTCACTTGACCCGAAGGCTGTGTCCAAGCACTCTTGCTCCCGTCATGATTGAAAACAAAAAGAAAATACTCTCGCTATCCGAAAAACTATCCTGGCTGCGCCTGATCCGTAGCGAGAATGTCGGCCCCATCACCTTTTTCAAACTCCTCGAACGGTTCGGCACTGTCAGCAATGCCCTCAAGGCGCTGCCGGACCTGGCCCGGCGCGGCGGCAAAAGCGGGCGTATCAAAATCGCCTCGAAAGCCGATGCCGAACAGGAAATGCAATCGTTGCAGGACCTTGGCATTCAGCTGATCGCCTGGGGCGAAGCGGACTATCCCCCGCTGCTGGCCCGCATCGAAGACCCGCCGCCCCTGATCACCGTCCTCGGCCATACCCACCTGTTAGCGAAAAAAGCCATTGCCATCGTCGGCGCCCGCAATGCCTCGGTCAACGGCATCCGTTTTGCCAGGAAGATCGCCGAGGATCTTGGTCAGGCCGGTGTCCTCGTCGTCTCGGGTATGGCCCGGGGCATCGATGCCGGCGCCCATGAAGGAGCCTTGGCAAGCGGCACCATCGGTGTGCTGGCCGGCGGCGTCGATGTTGTCTATCCGAAGGAGAACGAAAAGCTTTACCAAGCCATCCAGGAACAAGGGGCCCTGGTCAGCGAGATTGCCGTTGGCACCAAACCGCAGGCCCGTCATTTCCCCCGCCGCAATCGCCTGATATCCGGAATCTCAAGGGGTGTGGTCGTCGTTGAAGCGGCGCGCCGGTCGGGTTCCCTGATCACCGCAAATTTCGCCCTCGAACAAGGCCGCGAAGTTTTCTCAGTTCCCGGATCGCCCCTCGACCCCCGGGCCGGTGGAACCATCGATTTAATCCGCCAAGGTGCGACGGTGACGGAATCCGCCGCCGATATCGTAAATTTTTTAAATGGCATGTTGGGGGCCTCCCTGGAGGAACCTCAAGGTATTGATTTTAAAGAAGAAAATTCCCCTCTCCCCAACGAAAAAGAGCTCCAAAATGTCCGTTCCCGCATCGAAGAAAGTTTGGGTCCGAGTCCAGTAAGTGTTGACGAAATCATCCGCATTGGCCAATTCTCCCCGGCTGTGGTTGCCGTCGTCCTGCTGGAATTGGAATTAGCCGGTCGGTTGGAACGTCATCCCGGCAACCAGATTTCGTTGATTCGGATTTAATAAAAACCATAAACGGACACTCATGAACGTCGTCGTCGTCGAATCGCCCGCCAAGGCGAAAACCATCAATAAGTACCTGGGCTCGGACTATACCGTGCTGGCCAGCTATGGACACATCCGCGATCTGCCGTCGAAGGACGGCTCGGTGCGGCCCGATGATGATTTCTCCATGGACTGGGAAATCGACGCCAGAGCAAAAAAGCACATCGACGCCATCGCCAAGGCCCTGAAGGGCGCCGACCATCTCTATCTGGCCACCGACCCCGACCGCGAGGGCGAAGCCATTTCCTGGCATATCCAGGAAATCCTGGAAAAGAAAAAATCGCTGGCCGATGTCACCGTCAAGCGAGTCGTCTTCAACGAAATCACCAAGAGCGCCATCCTGGCCGCTTTCGAAACCCCCCGTGACGTCGACCAGGAACTGGTCGACGCCTACCTGGCGCGGCGCGCCCTTGATTATCTGGTCGGCTTTACCCTGTCGCCGGTGTTGTGGCGCAAGCTGCCCGGATCCAAATCCGCCGGACGCGTGCAATCGGTCGCCTTGAGGCTGATCTGCGAACGGGAATCCGAGATCGAAATTTTCCAGCCGCAGGAATACTGGTCGGTGGAAGGCACCTTCCGCAGCGCCGGCAAGGCCTTCACGGCGCGGCTGACGCATTTTAACGGCGATAAGCTGGATAAACTGTCGTTGGCCGACCGACAGGCGGCTGATGCCGCCGTTGCCGCCGTCGAGAACGGCGATTTCACCGTCGCCAAGGTCGAACGCAAGCAGGCCCGCCGTCATCCGTCGCCGCCGTTTACCACCTCGACCCTGCAACAGGAAGCCGCCCGCAAGCTGCATTTCTCCACCAAGCGCACCATGCAGGTGGCCCAGAAGCTTTATGAAGGCGTCAATATCGGCGGCGAGACCGTCGGCCTCATCACCTATATGCGGACCGACGGCGTCACCATGGCCGGAGAGGCGGTTGCCGCCTGCCGGTCGCTGATCGGCGACCGTTACGGCGAGAAGTACCTGCCCGGCGAACCCCGGGCCTATAAGAGCAAGGCCAAGAATGCCCAGGAAGCGCACGAGGCGATCCGCCCCACCGACGCCGCCCGGCGTCCGGAAAACGTGGCCTCCTATCTCAATGACGACCAGAAGAAGCTCTATGACCTGATCTGGAAACGCACTGTCGCCAGCCAGATGGAATCCGCCGTCCTCGATCAGGTCGCCGCCGACCTCAAGGACCAGGACGGCAAGGCCGTGATGCGGGCCACCGGCTCGGTGGTCGCCTTTGACGGCTTCTTCAAACTCTATCAGGAAGGCCGCGACGATTCCGAGAACAACGGCAAAGGTGACGACAACACCGACCGCATCCTGCCGGACTTGCGCGACGGCCAGCCGGTGGAACGCACCGGCGTCAAATCCGAACAGCACTTCACCCAGCCGCCGCCGCGTTATTCCGAGGCCAGCCTGGTTAAGAAACTGGAGGAACTGGGCATCGGCCGGCCATCGACCTATGCCTCCATCCTCACCGTCTTGCAGGACCGCAGTTATGTCACCCTGGAAAAAAGGCGGTTTACCCCCGACGACCGGGGCCGTCTGGTGACTGCCTTCCTCAGCAGCTTTTTCACCAAGTACGTGGAATACAATTTCACCGCCGACCTGGAAAACAAGCTGGACGACATTTCCGGCGGCCTCATCGACTGGAAGGTGGTGTTGCGGGAATTCTGGGGGGCTTTTTACCAAGCCACCGAAGAAACCAAGAAACTGAGCAACACGGAAGTCATCGACATCATCAACGACATCCTGTCGCCGCATTTCTTCCCGCCGCGCGCCGACGGCAAGGACCCGCACGCCTGTCAATCCTGCGCCGATGGACGCCTCAACATCAAACCGGGCCGATACGGAGCCTTTATCGGCTGCACCAATTATCCGGACTGCCGCTATACCCGCCCCCTGGCCGTCGCCAACGGCGACGAAGCCGAAGAGATAACCAGCAACGGGCCGAAGGAGCTGGGCCTCGACCCGGCCACCGGCCTCATGGTGACGCTGCGCAAGGGACCATACGGTTATTATGTGCAATTGGGCGAACCGGAAGGCGAAGGCAAGGCGAAGACCAAGCCGAAACGCGCTTCCCTGGCCAAGGGAACGGACCCGGCTACGGTCGACCTGGAAATAGCCCTCGGCCTGCTGGCCCTGCCCCGCGACATCGGCACCCACCCGGAATCGGGCGAACTGATCCAGGCCGGGCTTGGCCGCTATGGACCCTATATCAAGCATGGCGGTATCTTTATCTCGCTGAAGGGCGACGACGATGTGCTGTCCATCGGCATGAACAGGGCCTGCGAGTTGATCGCCGAGTCACCGAAAAAAGCCCAGCCGAAGGCCATCGGCGAGCACCCCAAGGACGGCAAGCCGATAACGCTCCGCGCCGGCCGCTTCGGGCCTTATGTGCAACACGGCACGATCCGCGCCACCCTGCCCAAGGGCACGGCGGAAGACGATGTGACCCTCGACCAGGCCGTCGAACTGATCGCCGCCAAGGAAGCGAAAAACGGCAAAGGGGCCAAGAAAAAAGCCGCCCCCAAGAAAAAGACCGCCGCCAAAAAGAAAGCCGCTCCCAAGAAGAAAGCGGCGCCGAAGAAGAGTACGGCAGCAGACACCGCTGCCGAGGGTTGATCGCAGACGGTGGCCAAGACAAAGGGTCATGACACACTAATCTCATGCAGTTCTGTTTGGCCGGGAGGGTTCGAATGCCAGGAAAAAAGCGCAAGGACATGCCTGAGCATATTCGAGCATTTTTGACACCGCAGGCGGAGCCTCCAGGCCAAACCCGAAGGGCGGGGCTCTTTTTGCGCCGGGCTCGTGTTGTGAAAGGCTTGTGATGATGGCATCACGGCGCCTTCCACGCCTAATCCGGCGGAAAAATAGCTTCCGCAGAACGGATGACATTAATGAGTCCTGACCCTAAAAAACCTAAAAAGCGCGCCCCTTTTCCCAGCCGGAACGAGATTCTCCAATTCATCCAGGACAGCCCCGGCAAGGCCGGCAAGCGGGAAATCGCCCGCGCCTTTCAACTGGACGCCGACCAGAAGCGGGAACTGAAAAAGCTCCTGCGGTCGCTGGAACAGGATGGCAAACTGCAAAAGGGCCGCGGCCGCCGTTACGCCGATCCGGGCACCCTGCCAGCCGTATCCGTGGTCCGCGTATCGGGCGTCGATACGGACGGTGAACTGCTGGCCCGGCCCGATGCCTGGGAAGACGAAACGCCGGAACCGACCATTTACATGGCCCCGGAAAAACGCGGACGTTCGGCCCTGGCCATCGGCGACCGGGTGTTGGCGAAGCTCGATAAAGTCGGCGCCAACATCTATGAAGGCCGCACCATCCGCCGCCTCTCGGAAGCCCCGGCCCTGGTTCTCGGCATCTTTGAGGCGGTTCAGGGGGAAAACCGCCTGCGCCCCATCGACCGCCGCGCCAAGAGCGATTTCATTATCCAGACCGGCGACGACCTGGGAGCCCGGCCCGGCGACCTGGTGCGGGCCGAGATCAAGCCGGGGCGCAAGCTCGGCCTGCGTAAAGCCAAGATCATCGAACGCCTGCACGATCCCGACGGCGCCCAATCGATCAGCCTGATCGCCATCCACGACCATGACATTCCGACCCAGTTCACCCTAGAGGCCCTAAAACAGGCGGACAGCGCCAAAGCTCCAACCCTCAAGGGCCGCACCGATCTCCGGAAGATTCCCCTGGTGACCATCGACGGGGCGGATGCCCGCGACTTCGATGACGCGGTGTGGGCGGAAGCCGACCCGGATCCGAAAAATACCGGCGGCTGGCACCTGCTGGTCGCCATCGCCGATGTCAGCTGGTATGTGCGGCCCGGCGACGCTCTCGATGAAGCCGCTTACGAGCGGGGAAATTCGGTCTATTTCCCGGACCGGGTGGTGCCGATGCTGCCGGAAGCGCTGTCCAACGGCTGGTGTTCTCTCAACCCCAGGGAAGACCGTTCCTGCCTTGCGGCGCACCTGTGGATCGATAAGGACGGCGCTTTGATCCGCCATGAATTCGTGCGCGGCCTGATGAAGTCGGCGGCCCGGCTGACCTACGGACAGGCTCAGGCGGCGGCTGACGGCAATACCGACGACCTGACCGGTCCGCTTCTGGAGACTGTCATCAAGCCGCTCTACGGGGCTTATGAGGCTCTCGCCAAGGCGCGGAGATCGCGTGGCGTGCTGGAACTGGATCTGCCGGAACGCCGGGTGTTGATCGGCGAGGACGGTTCCGTCGCCGGTATCGAGCAGCGGGCCCGGTATGACAGCCATAAATTGATCGAGGAATTTATGATCACCGCCAACGTGGCGGCAGCCGAAACCCTTGAGAAACTGCACCAACCCTGCCTCTACCGAATCCACGACGTGCCTACCCAGGACAAGTTGGAATCGCTGCGCCAGTTCCTGGACAGCATTGGCCTCAAGCTGGCCCGCGGCCAGACCATCAAGCCGCAGCATTTCAACAACATCCTCAAAAAGGCCCAGGACACGCCGCACCAACATCTGGTCAACGAAGTGGTTTTGCGCTCTCAGGCCCAGGCCCAATACGCCCCGGACAACATCGGCCATTTCGGGCTGGCGCTGCGCCGCTATTGCCATTTCACCTCGCCGATCCGGCGCTATGCCGACCTGCTGGTGCACCGGGCCCTGATCCGCGGACTGAAGCTGGGGGAAGGCGGCCTGGAGGACAAACCCAAGGACTTCGCCGATATGGGCGAACATATCTCGAACCTGGAGCGGCGCGCCGCCCAGGCCGAACGCAGCGCCATCGACCGTTTCACCGCCGCCTTCCTGGCCGATCGTATCGGGACGACCTTCGGCGGCCGCATCAACGGCGTCACCCGCTTCGGCTTGTTCGTTACCTTGGATGAGATCGGCGGCGACGGCCTGCTGCCGATCCGCTCGCTGCCCGACGATTATTACATCCACGACGAGGACCGCCACGAATTGAGAGGCCGCTCCCACCGGCTGCGCTATCGCCTGGGTGACGCCATCGAGGTACGGCTGGCTGAGGCCGATGCCATCACCGGCGGCATGATTTTGGAACTGATGGACGCCGGGGCACCGGCTGGACCGCGAAAAGGAAAAAACAAGAAGGCCAGTGGAAAACGCAAAGGAAAACAACCCTCTAAAGGCCGGCGGCGGCGCTCCTAACAGGCTTTTTAAGACCTCAATTTCACATAAATCAGTGACGAAACGGGTAAAATCGTCGACAATCGCCCCCATGAGTGTTTGGGGAGGATATGTCCGGCCCAAAATCTGGGTGCTGACGGCCCTGTTAACGGCCGCCTGTTCGACTGCGCCTGAAACACCGGCAACATCGCTTCCCACCTTCCCCCGGCTGGCGGCCCAGGAAACCTTCGCCATGGGGTTCGATAATATCTCCCGCAAGCATCTGGAGGCGGTATCCGTCGAGGCCATCGCCCTCGAAGGCATGAAGGGACTGGCCTCCATTGATCCTGAGCTTTCTGTCAACAAGACCGGCGACAGCATCAACGTCAGGCGCGGCGACGAGGTGGTGGCCCGCTTACCGCTGCCCAAGGGTAAGGACGCCGGATCGTGGGCCGCCCTGACCGTCAATGCCTCTTTGGCCGGACGCAGCCATTCCACCGAATTGCGGCAGGCCTCGACGGAAAAGATTTACGAAGCGGTGTTCGACGGGGCCTTGTCGAGCCTGGACATTTTTTCCCGTTACGCCGGAGCCGAGGAAGCCAAGAAGAACCGCTCCAAGCGTGACGGTTTCGGCGGCATCGGCATCAGTTTCAGGCTGCGGGACGGTCACTTCGTCATCGTCAGCGTCATGGAAGGCACCCCGGCCGGCAAAGCAGAACTTCTGAAAGACGACCGCATTACCCACATCGACGGCGTTTCGGTGGCAGGCCTAAAACTGAAGGAAGTCACCAAAAAGCTTAGAGGCCCCCTAAAATCCAAGGTTTCGCTCACCGTCTCCAGGAAAACGGCGGCAATCCCCTTCAATGTCCACCTAGTCCGCGCCCATGTGGTTGCCGCCACCGTCTTTGAGAAAATCGACAACGGCGTCATCGTTCTCCGCATCAAAAGTTTTAACCAGGATACAACCCGCAGCCTGCGCAAAAAGTTCGACAAACTGCGGAGCCAATTGGGGGCTCGTTTTCGCGGAGTGATCCTGGACCTGCGCGGCAACCCCGGTGGCCTCTTGCGCCAAGCCATCAAGATCGCCGACCTTTTCCTGGTGCAGGGCGAGATCATCAATACCCGCGGGCGGCATCCCGACAGCCTCCAGCATTACGAAGCATCGGGTGACGACCTGGCTTTCGGATATCCAATGGCCATCCTGGTCGACGGAAAATCGGCCTCCGCCGCCGAGGTTCTGGCCGCCGCCCTGCAAGACCGTGGCCGCGCCGTCGTCATCGGCACGGCGTCTTACGGCAAGGGCACGGTGCAGACCGTCATCCGCCTGCCCAATGAAGGCGAGATTACCCTCACCTGGTCGCGGCTTCTGGCGCCTTCGGGATACGTCCTGCATAATCTGGGGGTCCTGCCGGTCATTTGCACCAGCGGCAGGGCAAAAGCCGACAGCGGCCTCCTCACCAGCATGCTGGACCGTCGGGACAAAACGGCGGAAAACCTTGCCGCCTGGCGTAAGACGGATTACACGGACGAGATCGAACGCCGCCGGTTGCGCAAAACCTGCCTGCCCGAACGCCATCGCAAATCCGTCGAATTGGATGTCGCCCGGCGCTTGATCCTCAACCGCCCGCTTT
>JADHTD010000104.1 GCA_016776525.1 Rhodospirillales bacterium | reverse complement strand
TGTTTGCGGTAATGAACGCCGATCCGGCCTGGATGTACTGGACCTTCAATGCCGACCGCCGCAGCTTCATGGCGACGGTTAACGGCCGGGACGAGTTCGTCTTCCATACCCAGTTGAAACCGGAAGAGGCCGACCGGGATATCACCGAGGCCGAAGCCCGCGCCATGTTCGCCCAGTCCTTCGGACGGGAAACGGACTTTCAGATATTATCGCGGGCCTCTTGGACGGCGGGCTTTGCCCTGGTCGCTGAAAGGTTTCGGCAAGGCCGCCTGTTCATTGCCGGAGATGCCGCCCACCTGTTCACGCCGACCGGTGGCCTGGGGTACAACACGGCCATCGAGGACGCCGTCAACCTGGGTTGGAAGTTGGCGGCGGTCGTCAAGGGCTGGGGCGGGGCGGGGCTGCTTGACACCTATGACCTGGAACGCCGTCCGAATGCGCTGCGGAATACCGGCTATGCCCGGGGATTTGCCGATTCCATTGGCCTCTTTGTGCCGGTGCCGGAATTGGAGGATGCCGGCCCAGCCGGTGATAAGGCCCGGCAGGGGGCCGGGTGTTATCTGGAGAACCATGCCCGTGCTGAATTCAATATTCCGGGGATCACCTTCGGCGGACGCTTCGACGGCTCCCCCATTGTCGTAGCCGACGGCACAGCGCCACCGCCGGATGCCGCCAACGAATATGTGCAGACGGCGTGTCCCGGCGGCCGGGCGCCGCATGCCTGGCTGGCCGACGGGCGGTCGCTGTTCGATGTCCTGGGTTTTGAATTTACCCTGTTGCGCCTGGACGGCGAGGCGGATGTGCAATCACTTGCCGATGCCGCTGCAACCCTCAAACTGTCGCTAACAGTTGCTGATCTGTCGGGCGAGAGCCTGCGCGATCTCTATAAAACCGACCTGGCCCTTATCCGTCCTGACCAGGTGGTAGTCTGGCGCGGCGATGCCTTGCCCGAAGACCCACGGGCTCTGCTCGAAACTGTTACCGCTTATCGACCATAAAAGCGATAATTTGGGGCTTAAGGGTGACGCGATTGTTTGGGATTTCGAACGGCGATAACCTCATTTTCCAAAGCCGTCCGGTACTTCTCTACCAAGTCTTCGATCACCTTGGAGATGGACTGGTCGTGTTTGTTTATAATTTTCTTTTTCTTTTTTGATGCAGCGGCGACATCTTTGATGGCCCTGGCCAGAGCCACATCCCGTAACAGATCAAATGTATCTTCATGAATGTGAATGGTGGTGCCGACGAGTTGCCGTTGGTCAACGGGGTCTTTTTCTGAATCATTTTTGGTCATCAGAACCTCTGTGGTCAGAAGGCGCCGGTAGTGCCGGGGAGAAAGGCAGGCGCAGCGATAATCCTAAAGGGGGGTGGAGATTTACGGTATTTTCTTATGCTGCCTGCTGGGGGCACTCCGGACTATGGGATGGGATGGTTTGTTGTTTCCCCGTCGCTTGTTTCAATCTTGCTTTTTGTCTCCGGTTGTTTCTTTGCCGGGAGGGACCGAACCTGTCCAATTTTTAAATTATTGGCCCGGACGGCTCGTCGTTGCTTAATCTGACGTTCATTGGCCTTCACCGCGGCATTGGCGGCATTGACGATAAATTTGGCATCGGTCCGGGTTTCCGGTGAGAACGTCGCAATCCGGATATCCATTTCGGTAAGGTAAATCGCCGATTTACCGTTCTTTTCAACCAACCGGTACCTTGGTCCATCAAGATGTTTCATCGTTAAAGTCCTCCCAGCGGGGGAGGGACTATAGCACGATGCGCCGGACATGTGTAATGGGGCAGGAAAAGCACTGGAATGATAACGAGGCCGGCCTTGATGTAAGGGAGTTTGATAGCCGTTGCGCCCGGATACCGATGGCCTCAGCGGCCCGCGTGATTATGTCTTCGTGAAATAGCCTGAGTGATTTAATCTTCGTGGTCTAGGAAACAGAGAGCGTTTAGGCAGTTCCTGGCCGTTGCCAGAGGAGGAAGGACAGTCATGTCATATGAAGGCAAACAGGTCGTCGTCACCGGCGGCACCGGCGCCCTGGGCCGGGCCGTTGTCGGCAAGTTGCTGGCGGCCGGGTCGGTCTGTCATATCCCAAATTATGACGCCGCCGAGGTCGACAATTTCCCCTTTAAGGATGACGGCGCACTCCGCATTGTTTCCGGGATCGACCTGAGCGACGAAACCTCGGTTGAGGCCTTTTACGGCGGCCTGCCATCGCTCTGGGCCTCGATCCATATTGCCGGCGGTTTCGCCATGGCGCCGCTTGGCGAAACAAGTCGGGACGATTTCATGAAGATGCAGACGATGAACGTCCTCACCTGTTTCCTATGCTGCCGGGAAGCGGCCAAAATCATGCGCCGGGACGGTGGCAGCGGCGGGCGCATCGTCAACATCGCCGCCAGGCCGGGGCTGGAACCCCGTAGCGGCGCCGGTATGGCGGCGTACACGGCAAGCAAGGCGGGCGTCGCCGCCCTGACGGAAACCCTGGGCGAAGAATTGGCTGCCGACGGTATTTGGGTCAACGCCGTGGCGCCGTCGATCATCGACACCCCGGCCAACCGATCAGCCATGCCCGATGCTGATTATGATCTCTGGCCGAAACCGGAAGAGCTGGCCGAGACCATTGTCTTCCTGGCGTCTCCCGATAATACATCGACCCGGTCGGCGGTGGTGCCGGTTTACGGCAGGTCATAACCCGCCTTGGATTAGTTCACGGATATTGAACCCCGGGGGATTAAAGCCCGGCGGCAGCGGCCAGCCGGTTGATCACCATCGAAAAGGTTATGGTCTGGCGGGCGTCCTCATAGCCAATCAGACGCAGCACATGGCCGGGATGGCGGCGGCGGCAGGATTCCAGTTCCCGCAGAATGGCCTCCGCGTCCTGAGCCCCGCTTTGGACATGTTGCCAGCGTCTCCAGTCGATGCCGTCCCCGTCCGTTGCATCCGCTGCATGTTCGATAGCGCACGACCAGCCCTGTTCCACCGCATAGCAGGCCTGTTGGCGGATACGGTCCGGATGGGTTGCCGGCGGTTCCGAATAGGCCGTCGGCGCGGTTCCGGTCATTGACGTTTTTCCATTAAGGAACGGATGATGGGGGTGAGGACCAGTTGCATGGCCAACCCCATCTTGCCGCCGGGAATAACGATGGTGTTGCGCCGGGACATCCAGGCGCCGTCCACATTGCGCAGCAGCCAGGGGAAGTCCACGTCGAAGTCCTCCGGCCGCCGGAAACGGACGACGACGACGCTTTCATCGACGGTGGGGACATCGCGGGCGATCAGGGGGTCGGAGGTGTCGACCACCGGCACCCGCTGAAAGTTGATATCCGACTTGCCGAACTGGGGCACGATGTAATGGACGTAGTCGGGCATGCGCCGGAGGATGGTGTCGACGACGGCTTCTTCCGAATAGCCGCGCATGCCGGTGTCGCGGTTGATTTTCTGAATCCATTCCAAGTTGATGATCGGCACGACGCCGATCTTCAGGTCGACATATTGGCGCAGGTTGAGCATGCCGGTATTGAGCCAGCCATGCAGCCCTTCATAGAGCAGCATGTCGGTACCGTCCGGGATGTCTTCCCAGGGGCTGAATTCCCCCGGTTTGAGGTCGAGGTCCTTAAAGGGCTCCGCCTCTTCCCAATTGTGAAGGTAGAAACGCCGCTGGCCAGTGCCGGTTGCGGCGTAGGATTTGTAGAGTTCTTCCTGTTTGTCGAACAGGTTGGCTTCCGGTGCGAAATGCGACAGATGGTCGTTGCCGGCTTCCAGGGCCTCGGCAATGGCCGTTTTCATGCTTTCCCGGTCGTAGCGGTGGAAGCCGTCCCCCTGCACGTAGGCGGCCAGCAGGCCTTCTTCGCGGCAAAGCTTCTCGAAGGTTTCGCGGACCGTCTTGCGGTTGGCGCCCGACGAACCGGTGACCGCGATAATGGGGTGTTTTTCCGACATGATCTGTCCTATTCCGGCCGCCACTTAGGCCGCCACCGGTTCGAAATGGCGGCGCTTTTCCTCGATGATATGGCGCATGATCGGCGTCAGGACCAGTTCCAGGGCGAGGCCCATCTTGCCGCCGGGAACGACGATTGAATTGCGCCGGGACATCCACGATCCCCGCAGCATCTGCAACAGGTAGGGGAAGTCCACCCCGAAGCGGCCCGGCCGGTTGATGCGGATGACGACAAGGCTTTCGTCCGGTTCCGGAATGTCGCGGGCAATAATGGGGTCGGATGTATCGACCACCGGCACCCGCTGGAAATTGATATCCGTGTTCTTGAACTGGGGTACGATATAATGGACATAGTCGTGCATGCGGCGCAGGATGGTGTCCATGACGGCTTCTTCGGAATAGCCGCGCATTTGGGTGTCGCGGTGAATTTTTTGAATCCATTCCAGGTTGATCACCGGCACGACGCCGATCTTCAGGTCGACATGTTGGGCCATGTCGATGCCGTCGCCGATGACGCAGCCGTGCAGCCCTTCGTAAAACAACAAATCGGTGTCGTCATCGAAATTTTGCCACGGGGTAAAGTCGCCGGGCCCGCAGCCTAAATGGGCATAAGGTTCGGCTTCTTCGTGATTGTGCAGATAGAGTCGCCGTTTGCCGGTTCCCCCTTCGCCATAAAGCCGAAAGGTTTCCTCAAGTTCCTGAAACAGGTTGGCTTCCGGACCGAAGTGGGAGAAATGATCGCAACCTTCCGCCTCAAAACGCTTCATGGCCGCCTTCATTTCGGCCCGGTTATAGCGATGGTAACTGTCGCCCTCGATCATCGCCGGTTTAATCTCCTCCCGGCGGAACATATGTTCGAATGCGACTTTCACCGTGCTGGTGCCGGCGCCGGATGACCCGGTCACCGCAATAATAGGATGCTTTTTGCTCATTGTTACCGCCCCGTTGCTGTTATTATTGTAGTCGTTATTGTTGCTGTTGCTTCCCTGTTGCTTCCCTGTTGCTTCCCTATTGCGTGCGCTTAAGCAGCTATGTTCAGGGCCTGACGCCAGCCCGGATACAAACGGTCGGCGTCGGCTTCGAAACTTTCGAAGGCGCGGCCGAATTCCCTATGATCCTTGGCGAAGGCAACCGGGTCGGCGCCTTCCCGCCAGCACTGTTCGGCCTGGCGCAGCGAGGTGGCCCCGGCAGCCGGTCCGTCGATGTGGCCGTAGCTGCCGCCGCCGGCCGTCATGATCAGGTTGGAATGGCCAAGGTTCCCGAAGAAACCGGGCATCCTGAGCGCGTTCATGCCGCCCGAAATGATCGGCGTCGTAGGTTTCATGCCGAGCCATTCCTGGTGGTAATAGGGGCCGTCGGCGCTGTCCTGTTCGATCATGTGAGCGATGATGTTGTCGTCGGCTTCGCCTTCCATCTTGCCGAAACCCATGGTGCCGACGTGAATGCCGGAAGACCCTTGCAGGCGGGCCATCTTCGACAGCACAAAGGCGGTGTAACCGCGCTTCGCCTGAGGAGAGGTGACGGCGCCGTGCCCGGCCCGGTGATAATGCAGGAACTGGTTGGGGAAAGTGCGCCGGGCCGTGGTAATGGCCTGAGGTCCGGTCACATAACCGTCGACCAGGAAGGCCACGTGGTCGGCGTTCTCGCCGAAGGCTTCGAGGATGTACTCACCGCGGGCAATCATCTCGTGGTAATCGTCCGCCGTGATGTTGGCCGAAAACAGTTTCGCCTCACCGGTATCGTCCTGGGCCCGGCGCATGGCGTCGGCCACCAGGTCGATGGTTTCCTTCAGCGGCGCGAAAGGCTGGTTGCCCTGGGGTTCATCGTTTTTAATAAAATCACCGCCCTGCCAGAACTGATAGGCGGCCTCGGCAAAGGGGCCGGGGCGCAGGCCCAGTTTCGGCTTTACGATGGTGCCGACGATGAAGCCGCCATCAACCACCGGGCGTCCCAAAACCCGCCACATATTGGCAATGGTGGTTGCCGGGCCGTCGTACAGCCGCAGGTATTCGGGCGGGAAATAAAAGTCGTGCATCTTGGCGTATTCGACGTCGCCCATGCCCTGGTTGTTGCCGATGGTCAGCGTCAGGAAGGAGGCGATCATGGCCCGGCCATCGATGATGTTGCGGTCGAACAGTTCCACCGGATAGGCGATTTTCATCAGCTCCTTGGCCTCGTCGACTTCATAGACCAGGGCATCGACGCCGCGGGTAAAGTCATCGGTAGTGGAAACATCGACGTTGGTGCCGGTCGATGATTCGGCGGCGAAGTGGGCTGCCGTCTCCAGGTACCCATACCCGGCTTTCGGTTTCATGATGTAAGCGCAAAGCACATGTTTACCGTTGGCAATCAGATCTTCTTCACGAAGGTCCAAGGCGGCATATCTGTTCGATTGGTCCATTTTGATCGTTCCTCTATGTCTAACGGGATTTCCTGACCCGTGAATCCTCTGCTCTTCGGCCCAAGTATTTTGCGAAAACAAAACCCCCTTAGGTCTGCTTGGGGGCTGTCGGGCGCGAAAGCCGAAATCTGTAAAGTCCGCTTTAGGTGAGGACTTTATTTATTAGGTTATTCTCATAAAGGGTTGCCGGCGGCGGGGGAATAGCCAATAGGGTGGGGAATAGAACTTATATGGGTAGTAAAAACCTACTCTATTTCTAGATTATGACCCATGTGGGTTTAGGTATCGGGAGACCGCCTGGACCCTGTTTCGAACATTCAGCTTGTCGTAGAGGTTTTTCAAATGAAACTTTACGGTGTTGACCGAGACCCCCTGATCGCGGGCGATCTGGGCATTTGTTTTGCCGTTGGCGAGTTCGGCCAGGATGGTCCGTTCCCGCCGCGTCAGGCCCGACATGGGATCGTCGTGGATCATATTGATGTCCATGAACGGGAACACCATGCGGCCTTCGGCAAGGGTGGCGATGGTTTCCAACAGCGTGTGCGGTGCTTCGCTTTTAGTGCAAAAACCGGCGCCGCCCAGGGCCATCACTTTGGCTGGAATTTCAATGCCTTCGGCCCCCGTATAAACGGCGATGCGGGGAGCATTTTGAAATTCCCTGAGTTTCTTGAGAACATATTCGCCATTGCCCGGCGACATCACCCAGCCGATAACGCCGACATCGATCGGCAGGCGCGTGGTGGCAACGATGAACTCTTCACCGTCGGTACAGGTGACGATCAGTTCAAACCGTTCATCCTCAGACAGCAGTTGTTTGAGTCCGGCCCGAACCAGCGGATTCTTATCGGCAATTCCAACGCGAATTTTGTCTAGCATGATCTATTTCGAAGCCAACCCTTATATAATAATTTTCTTATATTAGCGTTTTGCAAGCCAAGACGCAATAATCAAGCCCCTTTTTTCTCTAGGGGCATTCGAGTCGGCCGACTGACGGATTGCGTCGCCCCGCGGGAGTCTTTGGAGGCGAACGCCACAAAAACCCAGAAAAAGAGTCAAAATCCCAAAAATATATTCAGGCTTGGGATAGGGGATCATTTCTTTGCATTTTGCAAAGATTCGCTTTTTGGGAGACTAAAACCGTCCGCGACAGATATCGGTTTTAGATAAATATAAAAGCGAAAATGATCTTAAACTTCTTCATAACATATTGATATTAAACATTTTATCAAAATGAGAATGTTCCGTTAGGTTGTGTAAGTTATTGATCTGTAACTAGAAATAGCCGGCCATATTTTTGGCACGAACCTTGCTCTAATGGGGGTAGCGAAAAAAAGCACGTAATTAGAGGAGCATAAACTTACAAAACCACTGTGTGAATATAAGGGTATGTAAGGTTCTGTTCAGTTTTTCGGACGTATAATCCGGCAATAAAAACAACAGTCCAGGTGCTTCTTGAGAGCGTTTAAGTCCGGTTAGGAGCCTGGGTCAAAATTATGAGTAAGACGGTTACCGATAATGCCGTTAACGGCACCCACGGAGAAGTGGGTACCGATACGGTATTCCTGACGCCTAGCTTGGGCGAACCGGTAGCCCTGCCTGAAGGACTCTCCCTGTCGTCGGCTGAGTTTTCGCGGATAGGCGACAACCTCTCCCTGACCTGGCCGGACGGCACCAAAGTCGTCATCAACAATTATTTTGGTCAAGGCTCGCTTCCCGATATCGTATCCCTGAGCGGCACCCAGGTAGACGGCACCCTGGTCTCCATGCTGGCCGGCGATGTTGCCGGAGAGGCCCCGCCGACCGCCGCCGAAACCGACGCCAACGTTCCCATCGGCCATGTCGAAAGTTCCACCGGCACCATCATGGTGACCCATGCCGACAATACGCGCGGGGAACTCGAAGTCGGTGACCCCGTCTATCAGGGCGATGTCCTTGAAACCTCGCAAAACAGTGCCGTCGGCGTCGTGCTTGTCGATGAAACCACATTTTCGATGGCCGAAAACGGTATCCTGATGCTGGACGAGATGTCCTATGACCCCAGTTCAGAGGAAGGCACGCTGTCCCTTTCCGTGGTCAAAGGCGTTTTCGCCTTCGTCAGCGGCCAGATCTCCAAATCCAGCCCCGATGCCATGAGTATCGAAACGCCGGTGGCGCGGATCGGCGTCAATGGTACCCAGGTCGGCATCGATATTCCCGACGGTGAGAACCTCAATGTCGTGCTGATGGAAGAAGCCGACGGGTTTACCGGCGAGGTGATCGTTGAAAACAACGGCGGTACGGTGGTCATGAATAGCGCCAACCAGACCACCGCCGTCAGCGGACTGGAAATCGTGCCGGCCCCGGTCACCCTGTTGAGCCAGGCGAACATGATCGAGACCTTCGGCGCGGCTCTCAAACAT
>JADHTD010000103.1 GCA_016776525.1 Rhodospirillales bacterium | reverse complement strand
CGCATTTGCACATCTTCAGGGCGATGGCGCGGCCTTCGTCGTTGAGGATTACCTCCAGCGGCATAACAGCGCCCCGCAGATCGACGCCTTCGCGCTTGGCGTCTTCCCTTTCCCGTTCGGCGGCCGTCATTTCCTCGATGGGAAATAGTGAGGTCAGGGTCACGTCGGCCCCTTCGCGGATTGCCGTCGAGGCAACGTCGTGGGCGGTGTGACCGAGTACCACGAATTCCGGCAGGTCGTGTTCGTGGGAAACCGTGATGTGTCCGAGGCGGCGGGCGACGGAGGCCACATCGATGGAGGTATCGCCGCCGCCGACGACAATGACGCGGCCGGTGACATGCTGCAAACGGTCCTGGTTGAAGGCATCCAGGAAGGCGACACCGCTTATGCAGTTGGTGGCGTCGGCGCCGGGGATCGGCAGCGGGCGGCCATTTTGCGCGCCAATGGCCCACAGGATGGCGTCGAATTCCTTTTCCACCTCGTCCAGGGACACATCGGTGCCGACCCGGGTTTCGGTTCGCACTTCAACACCCAGGTCGAGGATGCGCTGGGTTTCCGCATCAAGCATGTCGCGCGGCGTCCGGTAACCGGGAATGCCGTATCGCATCATGCCGCCCAGTTTTTCGTGTTCCTCGAAGAGGGTCACCGCATGGCCTTCGCGGCGCAGGAAAAAGACCGCTGCCAGTCCGGCCGGACCGCCGCCGATGACGGCGACTTTCTTGCCGGTGTCGGTGCCGGCTTCGGGTAGTTTGATCTTGTTTTCGATAGCCCAGTCGCCAACGTACTGTTCGACAGCGTTGATGCCGACGAAATCATCAACCTCGTTGCGGTTGCAGCCGTCTTCGCAGGGAGCCGGACAGACCCGGCCCATGGTGGCGGGGAAGGGGTTGGCTTCGACCATGCGCTGGAAGGCGTATTCCTGCCAGCTCATACCTTCGACGGGAGGTTTTTCCATGCCGCGGGCAATGGCCAGCCAGCCGCGGATGTCGTGGCCGGACGGACAGCCGCCCTGGCACGGTGGCGTGCGGTGGACATAGGTCGGACACTTGTGGGTCCAGCTTGCCTGGAAAATCTGCTCTGTCCAGTCGTCCCATGCGGTTTCGCCTTCCGCATACCGGCGATAGCTCAATGCTGGATCCAAGGTCGTCTCCGTCTCCGTCATCGTCTCCGTCATCGTCATTACTTCCCTTATGTCTTTATTTAGTCTTATTCCTTGGTTCCGAGCAGGATAGCTTCGCTGACCAACTGGTGGATCGATACGACCATGTCCATGGAGAACCCGTAATAGGGCATAACCTTGGTGAACTGGCTCTTACAGATGGCGCAAATAGCAGCCATGTGGGTGACGCCATGGGTATCGACTACATCCTGGAGGGCCTCCATGCGCGGCAGAGCGCCCTTGACCCGAAGTTCCGTTAGGTCGTCGGTGAGCAGACCACCACCACCGCCGCAGCAGAAAGTCTTTTCGTGAATGGTGTCCGGCGCCATGTCGACGAATTTGTTGACGGCGGCCTTGATGACGGCGCGCGGGATGTGGAATTGGCCGCCCGGTGTATCGCCCATGCGGGACGCCCGGGCGACGTTGCAGGAATCATGGAAGGTGAGAACCTTGTCGTCGTTGGCCGACGGGTCCAGGTTAATTGCCCCGCGTTCAATCAGATCAAGGGTCACTTCACAGATATGCTGTGGCGTTGGATAAGCCGGGTCGAGGAAATCCCACGGCCCCGCCAGAGTGTTGAGGAAGCTGTAAGCGACCCGCCAGGCATGGCCGCATTCGCCGAAGATGATGCGTTTGACGCCGAGCTCCTGCGCCGCCTTGCGGATGCGCGAAGAGATCTTGTGCATGTGTTCGTAAGAGCCGGTGAACAGCGCGAAATTGGCGGCTTCCGAGGCGTAGGAACTGACCGTCCAGGAGATGCCGGCTTGATGGAAAACCTTGGCGTAACCGATCAACCCGTCGACATGGGGTTCGGCGAAGAAATCGGCACTCGGCGTAACCAACAGGACATCGGCACCTTCTTCGTTAACCGGAAAACGTACGGCAACGCCGGTCTCTTCTTCGACGTCTTCTTCCAGGCCTTCCAGGGTGTCGATCAGGGCCGCTTCCGGCAAGCCCAGATTGTTACCGATCTGGTGGACCTTGGCGATGATCTCGTTGCAGTACTTCTGGCCGATCCCGATGTGATCCATGATCTCGCGGGCCGCCATGGAAATCTCGGCGGTGTCGATGCCGTAGGGGCAGAACACCGAACAGCGGCGGCACTGGGAGCATTGGTGGAAATACGTGTACCAGTCTTCGAGTACCTCTTCCGACAGGTCCTTGGCGCCGACCAGCCCCGGAAACAGTTTGCCGGGTAACGTGAAGTGGCGGCGGTAGACCTGGCGCAGTAGGTCCTGGCGGGCGACCGGCATGTTCTTGGGGTCGCCGGTGCCCAGGTAATAGTGGCACTTATCCGTGCAGGCGCCGCATTTGACGCAGGAATCCAGATAGACCTTGAGCGCTCGGTTCTTGGACAACAGGTCGCCCATCTTGTCGATGGCTTTGTCATGCCAGCCGTCAACCAATTCGCCTGGAAAGCCCAGAGACTCCTGGTGCTCTGGTAACGCCTTATAGGGGCTGGAATGGCCCATGGAATCGGGTTCAAGGGCGGGATTTTCGCCATATACGCGGAGATCGGGAGTTTTGAATTCGTCTTTCGGCATAGCTCCCTCCCTTAAGTGTCCCGGCCGGCGTCGAGCGGCGCCGCCCATTCCGCCAGATGGCGCCGTTCCCGGGCATTATCGACCTGATTGCGGGACGGGCTGAAAAAGACCCCCGGGGCATGCAACAGCTTGCTGTACGGGAAGACAATCATCAGCACCAGAACGGCCCCCAGATGCACCAGTAGGACCGGATCGCCGGGCAGGGGCTGCCAGTCGAAACGCAGAAGCCCCAGGAAGAAGGCTTTGACGGCGATGATGTCGGTTCGGGCCACGTATTTCATCGTCAGGCCGCTGATGCCGATCACAGCCAGCAGGGCCAGCATCAGATGATCGCTGGGGCTTGTGATATAGCGCACCCGGTCGACGACGAAGCGCCTAACCCACAGGCCCAGCAGACCGGCGATCATGGCAAATCCGGCATAGATTCCGAAAGGCTGGATCAGGTTCACCCAGAACCATACCGGTTCAATGAAATAGCGCAGATGGCGGAGCACCACCAAGGCGAGAGCGGCATGGAAGAGGGCGGCGAACAGCCAGATCCACTTGTTGGACTTAAACAGGCTTTCGAATAAGATAACCTCCCGGCCCATGCGCAGGACGACACCGGAACGGGTAACCGGTGCAGGTGCGATCGGCACCTTTAACGGGGCGGGCGTTTTGGTATAGCTCCAGATGCGGTAGGCCAGTCCGACAACCAGGACCAGCGTCGCAAAATAGAATCCCAAGGTGTAAACCGCCGTTACCAACGACATTCTATGAACGTCCTTATCCTTTGAGGTCGGGACGGAAGTCCGCCCCATCCTCGGTATTGGATGCCGCCTTTAGATGCAACCGGTCGGTTTCGGCAATCCGGCAATCTTACAGGCCTGTTTGGCAGGCCCATAGGGGAACAGTTCATAGAGATATTTGTTCGACCCTTTATCGGCGCCGAGTTTCTTTTTGATGGCTTTGACCAGGACACGGACGGCCGGGGCGATCTGATATTCGCTGTAGTATTCGCGCAGGAAGTTGACGACTTCCCAGTGCTCGTCGGTCATGTCGATGCCTTCGTCAACAGCGATAGCACGGGCCAGATCGAGTTCCCACTCGTTGATGTTGGTGATGTAGCCTTCTTCATCGTGTTCGATAGTCTTGCCATTAACTTCGTAGCTCATTTGGCTTCTCCTTTGATTTCGTTTTAACGGCCCGGCTAGGGGTGAGTCTAATATCTAAAAATCCTCAACTATTTTACCATGTTCCGTCCGCTTGCGGCCATCAAAGCCAGGACTGAACGGTTCCGAATTCCTCCACCAGATCGACGAACCCGCTGTAGTCAACTACGGAGATCCCGTCGATCAATTTATCCTCGGCGATGCCGCGGGCCGCGAGATCAGGCCCAAGGACGAAAACCTTCTGGTTTTTCAGGGCGCCTTCGACGTCACCG
This sequence comes from Rhodospirillales bacterium, assembly GCA_016776525.1. Taxonomy (GTDB): domain Bacteria; phylum Pseudomonadota; class Alphaproteobacteria; order Rhodospirillales; family JADHTD01; genus JADHTD01. The sequence goes on along the minus strand of JADHTD010000103.1, from coordinate 4,673 downwards.
CTGAAAGTGGTGCCTTTGGCTGTTGCGTAGACGCCGTCCTCAATAAAGAGGATGGCGCCGCCGTCCGGAGCGGTCCGCAGGCAACTGGCCAGGGAGTTCCGGTCAAAAGGTGATTTGTTGATGGTGTGCAGCATGTTTTTGATTTCCCTTTAACCGCCGAAAACAACGTCTTGTTCGGCCATCAACGCCGACAGTTCTTGGCTGCCCAGGACCTCCACATTAATGATAAAGTCATCGGTGGAAAGGCCGCGGGCCTCCATCGATTCCTTTTCGACGATGATCTTCCAGACCATGTCGATGTCCTCGTCTTCCTCGGCATCTTCCTTTTCCATCTCAACGACCTTGTAGGTCGGGGAAAAGTTTTTCATGCCGGATACTGACGGGTCGTGACCCTTGACGATCTGATAGACGCCGTCGTCCATGAAAACGATGGCGGCGTTCTGCTCGAAAGCGGCTGAAATCAGCACCAATTCAAGAACTTCCTGGGCATAGATGGTGCCGTAGGGCGCCTTGCGGTTAAGGAACATGAAGTTCTTGGTGACACCTTCGGTGTCGAACATGGTTTCCGTATCTTCCATGATGGCCTCTCCCTCAATCGCCGAACGTAATGGTGCGGTCGGCGGCGAGGCCGACTTCGATCAACTGACCAAGACCCGAAATCCGGAAACCGTCGGCCAGTATGTCGTCCTTGATGCCGCGTCGGAGCGAGGCGGCGACACAGACAACCAGGTCGACGCCGTGCTCCTTGGCCAGTTCTCCCCACAATTTGACGAGGTTACGGTCGTCGGACTGTGGTTCCGAGAGCTTGTTGGCGTTGTTGACTCCGTCGTAATAGAAGAACACGCGCATCACCTGATGGCCTTTCTCGATCGCCGCCTTGGCGAACTGATAGGCGGTGTCCGACGCTTGGTGAGTGAACGGTCCCTCATTGACCATAATGCCGAGTTTCATCTGCTTTTAATCCCCCTTGTTTTTCTTATCGGGTTCCTTAATTGGTGCCTAGAAATGCACATGGCTCGACTGGTTGAGGCTCGCACGCGCCCCCCGCCAATCATCAATGTGGTACTTGGTGAACGGCAGACTGGTCAGTTCGAAGAACCGTGGCCAGCCGATGCGGTCGATCCATTCGGACATCCGCTCCCAGGGCCGGGCATTTTCCTTGTAGGCATTGAGGATATCTTTGACGATTTCGGCAACTTCCGGCCAGCGCGGCGCATTGTTCGGCAGGCCGGATATGACCAACTTATGGAAGGTCGGCTTGCTGCGGGTGCTGGAGTGCTTTCCGCCGACCCAGATGGCCAGTTTTGAGTGCTCCGGATCGTTGATCTGCATCGGCGGGCAGGGCGGATAGCAAGCGCCGCAGCACATACATTTTTTTTCGTCCACTTCCAGCGACGGTTTGCCGTTGACCATGGCCGGGCGGATGGCGGCGACCGGACAGCGGGCAACGACCGACGGGCGTTCGCAGACGTTGCTGACCAGATCATGGTCGATCACCGGCGGCTTGGTGTGCTGGACGTTGATGGCGATATCACCCTGGCCGCCGCAGTTGATCTGGCAACACGAGGTGGTGATCTTGACCCGGTTCGGCATCTCTTCGTGTTTGAAGTCATGGTAGATTTCATCCATCAGGGACTTGACGACGCCGGAGGCATCGGTGCCGGGGATGTCGCAATGCAGCCAGCCCTGGGTGTGGGAAATCATGGAGATGGAATTGCCGGTGCCGCCGACTGGGAAGCCTTCGCTTTCCAGTTTTTCGATCAGCGGAGCCACCTTCGATTCGTCGCTCACCATGTATTCGATGTTGGACCGGGCCGTAAAACGGACATGGCCGTCGGCAAATTCGTCGGCAATATCGCACAGGTTCCGGATGGTATAGACATCCATCTGGCGTTGGGTGCCGGCCTTGATGGTCCAGATTTCATCACCGCTTTCGGCAACGTGACGGAGAACGCCGACGAGCGGACGGTCATGCCATTTCCAGTGGCCGAAGTTTTCGCGCATTACCGGGTGCATCAGCGGCATCGGATCGGGAACGCCGCTTTCGATGGGCATGCGGGGTTTTTCTTTTGCTTCGCTCATTTTTTTTGCTCCCTTATTCGGCGGCGCTGGATTTACGTTGCGCCCATTTCTCGGCTTCTGCATCCCAATCGTCCATCCGGACATAACACGACGTGCGCGGGTGGGAGACCATGTTCGGGTCAACCTCAAGGCCGACGCCATCCAGGAAATTGATGAGGCCGATGCGTTCAACCATTTCGCCGACCCGTTCGTGGTCGAGGGCGTTTTCGGCGAAGAATTCGATACATTCCCCGGCCAGTTCGACGAGGCGTTCGAAGTCTTCTTCGGTCTCCAACTTCATGAAGGGCACGATAACGGAGCCCATCAGGTCGCCGATCTTCAGGGTGCGTTTGCCACCCAGAAGAATGGTAATGCCTTTATCGTCACCCGGTGACAGAGCCTTGGTCATGACGTTGATGCAGTGCATGCAACGCACACAGCTTTTATTGTCGACGTCCAGGGTGTCGTCGTCGTTGAGGCTCAAGGCCCGGGTCGGGCACATGTTGACGACTTGGTCGTTAATTTCCTTGCGACCGCGGTCGGCGACGTATTTTTTGACCTCTTCCTGGTCGACCTTCATGTCGTCGCGCCAGGTGCCGAGCACGGCGAAGTCGGAACGATGGGAAGCATTGACGCAATCATTGGCGCAGCCGGAGAACTTGAATTTGAACTTATAGGGCAGGCTGGGCCGGTGCATGTCGTCCAACAAAGAATTGATGATCATGCGGTGGGCTTTCTGCTCGTTGAAGCAGGACTGCTCGCACCGGGCTGATCCGACACAACTCATCGAGGTGCGGACAGCAGCGCCGGCGCCGCCCAGGTCGAAGCCGATATCGTTGAGGGCGTCAAAGGCATTCTGTACACCTTCGGTGGTGGCACCCTGGAACATGATGTCGCCGCTCTGGCCGTGGAAGGCTATCAGGCCGGAACCATGTTCTTCCCAAATGTCACACATCTTGCGCAGGGTTTCCGTGTCGTAGTGCATGCCGGCCGGCGGCATAACGCGCAGGGTATGGAATTCGGAGCTTTCCGGATACTTGTTGGCGACTTCAGAGAATCGGGGAATAACACCACCGCCGTAACCGCGGACACCGACAGTGCCGCCTTTCCAGAAACCCTTGCGGGTTTCGTAGGAATGTTCCAACTGTCCTAACAAGTCCTTCATCATACCGGCGTAGGGCTTGTCTTCGGATTCAGCCAGACGTTTCAGACCGGTCACAAAGCTGGGCCAAGGTCCACTTTCAAGCTGATCGAGCAGGGGCGTTTCAGGTAATTTCTTCGCCATCAGTCAATCTCCAATATTATTTCAGTGCCGTGATGGAATCTTTAAGGTTCAGCTCTTTACGTTTCTTAACTCGGGGAGACTTCAGGAAACGACTTTATTATGACATCCATTCTACCTAATGTCCCGCATTCCGACTGTTGTCCCGACAGCTCCTGGCCACGGTCCGGCATACCTCCCCGGAAGGGTAGCCCGGCACATTATGGCCGAGTAAAAAGTATCATGCTGATCCGTGAGATAAGTCCTCTCCATCTGTCAATAACGCGCCGGTCCTTTATTGGTTTTTTTACTGGGCCATCAAACCGGAAATGGCCACAGCTTGTAAATTAGTATATTAATATAATCTAATATTGAAACAAGAATCTACAGTTTTTTGCCAAAACATGGATGAAAATTGAGATTGACCGTTTGCTGAATTAGTAAATGATCTCAATTTCCCGGGGCCGAAGAAGAGATGAAAATGATAATTTGTCGCAACTTGTTGGAATTCAGGGTGTTTTCCGGGCCGGCTTTTCCCGAGGCCCTTCGGGCGGGTAGGATCAAACGATGAAAGCGACAAGCACCAACCCTTATAATCTTGACGATTCAGCCGCCTATCAACAGTGGCGGGCCTGGAAATGCGGTTTTTATCCGCTGCCTAACGATGATCTTTTTGTGCGAATCGAAAATCCGAGTCAGGTCAGTGATGACGAAATTAATGCCTTAAGGGATCGGTTGCAGGCGACCAACTTTGCCCTCTACCAGACCCGGCCGGATTGTTCCAAGGAAGAGGCGCGCCGACTCTGCGCCCGCTTCGATCTGGTTCGCCTGGATGCCAATTTGGGGGCCGATGCCGACGGCATAACCTCGATCCGCGTTGTCACCGGGGGGCACAGGCCCCGTTATATCCCCTATACCAACCGTCCGATTCGTTGGCATACGGATGGCTATTATAATCCTCCCGAACGCCGCATTCGGGGCATGCTGTTACACTTTGCCGCCGATGCCCAAAGCGGTGGCGACAGCGCCATAATGGATCCGGAGATTCTTTACATTCTGTTACGCGATGAAAACCCGGATTTCATTAAAGCCCTCTCTCATCCGCAGGCCATGACCATCCCGGCCAACGACGACGGTTATGAGGAAATCCGCGCCGAACAAAGCGGCCCGGTATTTTCTATCAATGAAAATGACGGCAGCCTCCACATGCGTTATACGGCGCGCACCCGCAGTATAGTCTGGCGGGACGATCCGGACACACGGGCGGCCGTCACCTGCCTGGAAGAGATAATGAACCGGGATTCGATGTATATCATCCGTCACCGTTTCCTGCCGGGACAGGGAGTGATAT
>JADHTD010000102.1 GCA_016776525.1 Rhodospirillales bacterium | reverse complement strand
ATATCCCCTTGGAAGCGGCAATGGAAATTTTGCAGGAAAAAGTCATCAACCCGATTTTCAAAACCGGCCTGCCGCCGGGTGTCAAAATGCGCATGTCTGGAACCGCCGATAAGCTGACCGAAGCCTGGAACCACATGGTCCTCGACTTGGCCATCGCCATCGTCATTGTCTACCTGATCATGGCGGTTCTGTTTGAAAGCTTTATCTATCCTCTGATCATCATCCTGTCGGTACCGCTGGCGACGGCGGGCGGCATTGGCGGCTTGGCGGTCCTCAACCTGTTCACCCATCAGGCATTGGACATGCTGACCCTGCTGGGTTTCGTCATCCTGGTCGGCATTGTCGTCAACAACGCCATCCTGCTGGTCCACCAGACGCTCTATCATCTGCGCACGGAAGGGCTGTCCATAGAAGGCGCCATCGTCGCCGCCACCCGCAACCGCATCCGGCCTATCTTCATGTCGACCCTGACCAGCATCTTCGGTATGTTGCCGTTGGTCGTCTTCCCCGGAGCCGGGGCGGAACTTTACCGCGGTCTCGGGTCGGTGGTGGTCGGCGGGCTGGCTTTATCGGCGGTCCTCACCCTGGCCATTATTCCGCCCCTGATGTCCCTGGTCGTCGGTACTGTGGAACGCAGCAAGGGAACGGCGATGGGCGGACTCGAAAAGTCACCCGCTGAATAATACTTTCCGATGTGGTTCTCCCGGAGACCAGACTTGGCTTATCGGCAAGGCGAATCCAATCGCCCGGCATGCCCGTCTCAAGCCTTTTTACAGGTTCGTTTTGCGGTATTTAGGGAAATCCCCGAAAAAAATATATGTGCACTGCACAATTTATATTGCAGCGCACACTCCCTAATGAGTCCTCTATATATCCTTTTGTCTAATATTAGAGCCACCCCTTTGGGGCGGAATCCCAGGTAGGGAAAGCCCGGAATTCTCAGCTTAAAATGTTGGTTTTCTGTGTCTTTTCATATTAGGCAAGAAGTCTGCGATAACCATTCTAAGAACAAAAATAACCTGTGGGATCACTTAGAAATACGTTTGCACCGCACAATTCTAATATGAGATTTTTGTGGCGGAAGCGGAAATCTTCCCTTACATTATGTTTATCGAATAAACGGCCATAGGGTCGAAGCCCCAAGCTTTAGAGGGTAGCGCGCCACTCTGAGATTGGTGCCAGGATGAGAATTGGAATGAATGCCATGGATGCCGTAATTGATTTAGACCACATTCAGGAAAACGCCCGCCGCGCCAGCACGCTGCTAAAGGCCATGAGCAACCAGCACCGGTTGATGATCCTCTGCCAGCTCGTTCCCGGCGAGAAGTGCGTCAGTGAATTGGAAGCGATTGTCGGCCTGAGCCAATCCGCCCTTTCCCAGCATCTGGCCCGCTTGCGCCGCGACGGCCTGGTTAAGACCCGCCGTGAGGCCCAGTCGATCTTCTATTCACTGTCTGGTGAAGAAGCGAGTGCCGTTATCGAAACCCTGTACGGCCTCTATTGCGCCGCTCCGGAAGCTACGGTCAGTTTCCCGGCCAATGACGGAACCACCAAGGCGGTCGCCGTCTAATTATATTTTTGGGGGACTCGTTCCCAACCCAACCGCACCCGACACACATAAAAAAGGCCGGATTTATTTCCGGCCTTTTGTTTTATCAGGCTGCCACTTGCCGGTATCTGTCGGGGGTGCTGTCCTTGCCCTGTATTTTCTCGATACGTCCCTGCCCCATCAGGTAATGCAGGTGGGCCAGGCTTTCGCCAATGGCGAAAAAGACCTGGTGGTCGTCCAGTTCCCGTTTGAACAGATGCTTGAGAACCTCAACCCCGGTCAAAGGCTCGGCACAGGCAGCAAAAGTTTCCTCGAGACGTTCGTCATGGTGGTGAGCCAAGACGTCGAGACGCCCATGCAGGCCGGTGAACGGCCATTTGTGGGACGGCAAGACGAGCACGTCATCCGGCAGCGGCTTAAAGCGCGGCAGGCTGCCTAAATAGAGTTTGAGCGGATCGGCGTCCGGTTCCTGTGGCCAGATACTGATGTTCGGCGTGATGATCGGCAATATCTGGTCGCCCGAAATCAGTACGTTCAAGTCCTCGCAATAGAGACAGCAATGTTCCGGGGCATGACCGGTGCCGACCATGATCCGCCAAGTGCGCCCGTTGATGTCGATCTCATCGCCGTCGCTGATGCGCCGAAAAGCCGTCGGGATCGGCGACACCCGTGTCGGATAGGGATTGGCCCGCTTTTCAACCAAGGCCATCAAATCGTCATCAAAACCGGCCAGCCGATAGAAGCGCCGGAAGCAGTCCATCAGGTCTTCGCCGGTATCGATGCTCAGCATGCGGGCGAAGGTCCATTCCGCCGCCGAAGTCCACAGTTCCACATCGAAGCGTTCCGTCAACCAGCCGGCCAGACCGATGTGGTCGGGGTGGAAATGGGTGACAATGACCCTTTTTAAGGGGCGATCCGTGAAGTGGTCGGCGAAAACCTGTTCCCAGGCGGCCTTCACCTCGTCGCGGTTGATACCGGTATCGATGATGGTCCAGCCGTCGCCGTCTTCCAACAGCCATAGATTGATGTGGTCAAGCTTGAAAGGCAGCGGCATGCGCAGCCAGAAAACCCCAGGGGCGGCTTCGCGGATTTCACCGGGGGCCGGTTCCCCCTCGAAAACAAAGGTTAAGTCACCGGACACTGTTCGGGTTCCAAACAATCATAGAGGCAGGATAGGGTGCCGACCGCCCCGCTTACAATGGCTAATTGGGACTGCCGGTAAATATCGGTTGGCCTTCACCGGTTACTGCTGATATTGCTACCCGACCGGGGGCATCGGCTGAACGGGGAAGACAGCCATTAAGCCCGGAATACAAGGATCCGGACTGATTGACTTTACGAGTTTGGACCCGAGGGGAGGATGGAATGGCCAACGGCTCCGTTGAGCGCCCATACGGGTGGGTCATTGTCGGTATTGCGACAATGTGCCTGACCCTTGGCTTTGGCGCCAACGTCACGGTTTCCATCCTGATCGGGCCGCTGGAATCGGAATTCAACTGGCTGCGAGCCGATATATCCTTTGCCTACACCATGCTTTCCATCGGCGCCGCCGTTGGCGGCCTGTATTGGGGGGCCCTGTCCGATAAAATCGGCGCCCGCAGGATCGGTTTCCTGGGGTCAGTCGTCATTTCCATTGCCCTGGTGGGGATCAGCCTGCAGACAAAGCTATGGGCAATCTACGCCCTTTACTTCCTGATCGGCAGCGTCGGCTTCGCCTGTCTGTTTACGCCAATGTTGGCTCTGACCGGGCTGTGGTTCGACGGACGCAAGGGCTTGGCATTGGGTATCGTCACAGCCGGCGGCGCCATCGGCCAGGGGATCATTCCGGCGCTCTTCCGCATGATGATCACCGAATGGGGATGGCGGGAAGCTACCTTTTACCTTGGCATCGGTTATTTCGTGATTCTCGTACCGCTAATGTTTTTGCTGCGCCCGCCGCCTCTGCTCAGCCAACCGGGCAATAACGTCAAGCAGTCGGACGACACCCTGTGGGGACTGCCCCATAAAACCTCGATCACTTGGCTGGCCGTAGCCGGCATTTTCTGTTGTATCTGTATGGCTGTTCCCATTATTCATCTGGTGCCCCTGGGAACGGACCTCGGTCTGTCCCCCGAAACAGCGACCAGCCTTTTATTCGCCCTGATGATTTCCGGCACCTTCGGCCGCATTTTCTTTGGCTTGCTGGCTGACCGCATTGGTGGCCTTTACAGCTATGCTATCGCCTCCCTCGGGCAAACGGTTGTCGTCTTCTGGTTTACCCAGACCAGCGACTTGTTTTCCCTGTATGTGCTTGCCGTTCTCTTTGGCTTTGGCTTTTCCGGGGTGATGACCTGTCTGATCATTTGTTCCCGGGAGGCGGCTCCCCTGCGCATAACCGGCTTTGCCGTCGCCGTCGTCACCGCCACAGCCTGGGTCGGCATGGGGGTCGGCGGATACCAGGGAGGCTTCTTCTACGACCTGACCGGCAGCTATACGGTATCCTATGCCAACGCCGCGGCCGCCGGCGTTATCAACCTGACAATTCTGGCCTTGCTGGTGTGGTTCCGCAAATCGAGGACCCGGCAACTGAGCACTGCCTCTCTCAATCCCTAAAGCAGCCCTGACCTGTAGGGGGGGCATCCGGAACGGTTTATCACGAGTTCTTTCCAACATGCCCATATTATATTAGAATAATATAATATATTGACTTGTCTGCGGTCACAGATGGGTTGCCGAAAAACGGGCATACTCACCGAGTCTATTGATAATAATATAAAAACAGAGCCAGCATGAATCTTGAAGGCCTTTATAATTTATTCGGCGAAGGCGGCGCCGCGGCCATCTGCGGTCTTGCCATCGGTCTGATGTACGGTGCCCTGGCCCAGCGCAGCCAATTCTGCATGCGGGCCGCAGTCCTCGAATATACGCGGGGCACTGTCGGTCCGAAGTTCGCCGTCTGGCTGCTGGGATTCGGCGTGGCCGTCACCGGCACCCAGATGCTGATTGCTTCCGGGTCATTGGACGTATCGGAATCCCGCCAGCTTGCCGCCCAGGGCAGCCTGTCCGGCGCCGTTATCGGCGGCCTTCTGTTCGGCGCCGGCATGGTCCTAGCACGAGGCTGCGCCAGCCGCCTGCTGGTTCTGTCGGCCACCGGCAACCTGCGCGCCCTGATCAGCGGTCTGATCCTGACCATTGTCGCCCAGGCCTCTTTCCGCGGAGGACTATCGCCCTTGCGCGAATGGCTTTCCGGCCTGTGGACCATCGGCGGCGACGTCTCGCGCGACCTGCATATCATTCTCGGCGTCGGCGGCATCGAGTCGTCGTTGTTCGGTACCGGTTTTATCATCTTGGCCCTGGTCCTGGCTGTCCGCAACCGGATTGGCGGTTTCCGCATGGCCGGAGCGATCGGTATCGGCGCCATCATCCCCCTGGGTTGGTTTCTGACCTACTCCATCGCCAGCCAGTCCTTTGACCCGATCAGCGTCAAAAGCATCAGCTTCATCGGTCCGTCCGCCGATACCCTGATGGGCATCATCAATCAGCCGACACTGCCCCCGGTCTTTGACTTGGGCCTGATACCGGGAGTATTTGCCGGTTCATTCGTCGCTTCGGCGCTGAGCCGCGACTTCAAATTTCAATGCTTCAGCATCGAAAACAGCCCCATGCCGCGCTATATCATCGGCGCCGTTCTGATGGGCTTCGGCGGCATGCTGGCGGGCGGCTGCGCCGTCGGCGCCGGTATGACGGGCACCGCCGTGTTCTCCCTGACCGCCTGGATAGCCCTGGTTTCCATGTGGGCCGGCGGCGTCATAACGGATAGCTTGGTCGACCGCCGCCGGGAAAAGGATGCTGAGTCAGTACCGGTCAACATGACGGAGACGGCCCAGTAATCGGTTATTGATGATCCGTGGGCCAGCTGGGCCGGCTGCCTGCCCTTAATGGGTTTGCCGGGAAATTCTTTCCTGGGTCAGGATCCAACGCAGTTCTTCCTTGATCAATTCGATATGCCTGGTCGGTTCCGCTTTCAGCACGGCGGAGATAATGGCCATGCGCACCGGCTTCGGCATGCGTTGGAAGTTTTCCAGCATCATGAATTTGATGCTGGGGCGAATGGAGTCCGACAGCAGAAGGCTCAGTACCAGCTTCTTGCGGATGTCGTTGCGCATGTTGCCGGCTTCCGTCAATTCGAAGAATTCGTGAACGAACTGGCGGGGCGCGACGGCACCATCCATCAAGCCATGCAGGTTATGGCGCAAGGCCAGGGTATATTCCTCCCGCGTCTTGATGATGACCCGCGAGGTCTGACGCCTCACCTTGGCAATGGCATCGGGACTGAAAGCATTTTCGGTGATCAACTTGACGCACTGTTTAACCAGTGGATGGCGCGTCGTCTCGCCCATGATAGCAAAGACGCCGGTGATCAATTCCGATTTGGGGGCCACCGGGCTCAGGCGTGTCGCCGCCGCCAGGGCCATCGGCGCTTCCGGATCACGCACCGCCATCAGGGCCAGCGGCAGGGGATCTTCCATGCCGTGCAGATTGAGGTCGTGGTTCATCAGATATTCGGGGATCAGGATTCGGGTCTTCTCGCCGGGAACACAAACCAGTTCCTTCTGCTTGTAGTTTTCCTTGATCTCCAAAGCCGTTTCCAGGCCTTCCTGAGAAATGCCGATCAGTTCCGCCATGTCTTTAGTTCCCCTCTCAGAGCTGCCGACCGGTTCCCGATGCGGGATGCCGGTGGCCTACTGAATTCACACCCAACACACTGGTGGCGGCGTTATGGCCGAAGGTATCCGAAATATCGTTACCAAACCCCGTTTCCGCCTCCAATTCGGCCAGCACACCAATTTTTTTGCCCGGGCTGCCGTTTTTTTTCGCCACCAACAGCCTCCACCCAGCATTTTGTGCCGCAGTTATAGAAAATGCACAAGATATTGTGGTTTTTCAACAAAAAAATTCCAAACGCCCCCCTGTATAAAAGACCCTTTTACATGGCCCGTTATGGTTAACGACTAGTTACCGGAAGGTGAATCAAGGGAGAGTCGCGACAGAGTCAAAAAAGAACAAAATAGAATCATTGGGACTCCTTGCTGAATCGATTGTAGAAAAAAACCGGAAGTACTTACTATATTACCTATACTAGTGCTTTTTAATTATTTGAAACACGGTTTTTAAATAAATTTCTATATTTATATTAACTTATTTTATACAGAACCCCACCAAAGGATATACAAACTATAGAATCAAAAGTTACACGAATCATAAAAGTAACTATATGTAGTATATGGCCATATATATTGTATTTATATGATTGACAGGCACATATATTTATTATATTCCGATTCTTGTTTGGGGGTTTTCTGATCACTCAGAAACGAATTTGGGGACATAAGACGCAACGTCTTGGGGGTAGAGTTCAAAATGGGGACAATAAAAAAGCCAGTTAAAGAATCGGCTTCGGGGGCTTTTGAAGAAAACAAGCAAGTAAAAGAGAAAGAAACCTTTTCCGTTTTTTATATCAACCGGCACCAGCCAGAACAGATTCACGTCACCACCGTAAGCGCCGCCAATGCCGGTTCGGCGGAACGGAAAGTGCTTAAGAAATTACAGAACATCACCGTGCTCAGCGTCAGCGAAGGCGGCAACGCAAAGGCAGAGCCCGTTTATCCCAGCGCCCGCTTCATTCGCGGCCGCTTTGAGCTGACCACTTATGCCGACGACCTTCGCATGCTGAAATACGCGGATTGACCCGGAACTTTAGATCGAATCCTCCCTACGGGATCAAACTTGCGGCGCCCATGACTTAAGACCGGGCGCCGTCTCTTTTCCTGGCAACCACTTCCCTGCATAATCAACCCTATATTGATAGGACGGAAGCAGTTCCATGCGCATCGGCATCGACCTCGGCGGCACTAAGATCGAAGGCATCGTCCTTGATGAGAACGGCAATGAACAGGCCCGTCGGCGTATTGCTGCCCCGCAAGGCCATTACCAACAGACGGTTGAAACCATCGCCGGTCTGGTCACAGCCCTTGAACACGAAGCGGACGCAGCCGGGGCCTCTATCGGCGTCGGCATCCCCGGCGCCGTTTCCCCGGCCAGCGGCAAGATCAAAAACGCCAACTCCACCTGGATCATCGGCCACCCCCTGGATAAGGACCTAGAAGCCCGGCTCGGCCGACCCGTGCGCATAGCCAACGACGCCAACTGCTTTGCCGTCTCGGAAGCCATTGACGGCGCCGCTGCCGGGGCCGCAACCGTCTTCGGCGTTATCCTGGGCACCGGCGTCGGCGGCGGTGTGGTTATTGATGGCAAGGTCAGAACCGGCCTCAACGCCATTGCCGGAGAATGGGGGCATAATCCGCTGCCCTGGCCGAACGATTTTGAACATCCGGGAGCCGACTGTTATTGCGGTAAAAAAGGCTGCATCGAGACTTTCCTCTCCGGTCCCGGAATGGCCCGCGACCACGCCGCCCAGGGCGGCGGCACCCTGACGGCGGAAGAGATCACCTCTGCCGCCGCCAAGGGCGATACGGCGGCCCAGGATACCCTGGCCCGTTACCAGGACCGGTTGGCCCGGGCCTTGGCCACGATGATCAATATTCTCGATCCGGATGTGATTGTATTAGGCGGAGGCCTGTCCAACATCGGCGGCCTTTATGAAACGGTGCCCCGGCTGTGGCAGGACTGGGTCTTTTCCGATCGCGCCGACACACCGCTCCATAAAAATAAACACGGGGATTCAAGCGGCGTGCGCGGCGCCGCCTGGCTGTGGGATCATTAACAGGGCGGTTTTGGCAGCAGTTCCAGGTCACTCATCGAAAGATCGAGGGAGAAATCACCAAAATTCTGGATGATTTTGTCGGCGATGCCGTCCTGGCGGTAAGAAGCGGAAATTTCGAATTCCGGTAGTTCATTCTTTTTGCCGCGCGGATAAAAAGCCATATGCATCGGCCATGACGGGCTGGGATCAACTTTACTGCTGAACGGCTGCGCCAGATTAGACAGCGACCCCGCCAATTTACCGGCCATTAAGGCGCTGACCATATAGGGATTGTCGAGGCTGGCTCCGTCGAACATGGTCCGCACCACATGCCGATGCCCCTTTTTCACTTCGCGCAGCAGAAATTGGAGGTGTTCCGTCGGGAACAAGGTGCCGGCCGACAGCTTGACGAAGGTATCTTCCGTTTCAGTATAGGCGGCACTGCCTGCTTTGCCCTTGCCGGTCAGGCGGGCCCGTCCTTTGAGATTCTCAACCACCTTGCCGTCGCGCTCATGGCG
>JADHTD010000101.1 GCA_016776525.1 Rhodospirillales bacterium | reverse complement strand
CCGCATGATGTCCATGTACTCTTTTAGGACGGCCTTGCCGGGAATGCCTTTCTTTTCGAGAGAAGCGGCCCAGCCCTTGGCGACGTTGGGCATGGTGTTGGCCCATTTGACGCGCTGATCCTGGGACATCTGGAAGGTGGTGCCACCCATGGCCGCGTACTTCTTGTAGCTGGCGGCGGCCAAGTCGATCGCTTTCTTGGTGGTGTGCTCGCGATAGGCGATAGCTGTCGTCTTGATGACGTTCTTCACCTCGTCGGGAAGCTTGGCCCAGGTCTTGGTGTTGACGGTGACGGCCTTCGAGTTGACCGAGCCGAGGTCGGCTTTCAGCATGTAGGGCGCAACTTCGTACATTTTGCGGCCGACAACCGATTCCGGCCACAGCATAATCGCGTCAAGCACGCCGGTTTTCAGCTTGTTGTAGTAGGTCACCAGGCTGCCGCCGACGCCCGCGGCGCCGAAGTTCTGGAGCCAACGAAGGTTGAGGCCGGCGCTACCGACTTTGACGCCCTTGAAGTCGGCCAGGGTCTTGATCGGCTTCTTGGAGAAGATCTGGTAGGTGTCGAGCACCGCCAGGTTGGTCAGGTAGACCTGGTTGAACTTGTAGAAAGCATCGCGGTAAGCGGCGTGTTTTTCGGCCAGCTTGTCGACCGTGCGCGAAATCAGCACCGGATCGGTAGTGACGAACGGCGTCGCGTAGGCAATCATTTGCAACGGAACCTTATCCGCATGGAAAACGGTGGTGACCACGCCGATGTCGCCGAGGCCTTTCTGCATACCGCCCATAACGCCTTTGGGCTTAACGATCTGTCCGCCCCAGGCCTGGTTCCATTCAATTTTGTATTTGCCGGTCTTGGCCAATCCTTTGTTGATTTCGGGAATGTAGAAATTAATAAATTCCCGGACCCACATCGATTTCGGCGAATAACCGTCGATGGCGGTCAACTTGATCGTTTCCGCGGCGCTGGCCGGGGTGGATAGCCCCATGACGGCAACCGCCGAAGCCATCAGAATTGAACCCGTGACAGGTTTCATTGATTTAAAAAGTGACATATAAGCCCCCTCTGGGTGTTAACAATAATAGTCACCGCACATGTTTAAGTTTCGGAATGCGGTGTTGGAGTTGCTCTCAATACTACGTTTTCAATGGATATTCTATAACATTTCCACTGTGTGAGAAAAATTTATAACATTTTTTGCCAGGCAGAAAACACTATAATCACGTCTCAGTGCGTAGATTTGAAAAAACCCTCCCTCGTATGGTCTTCCATTTCGACTATACAACTATTCGACCAGCCTGAAAACAACCTGATGGCCCCCAAATCAATAGTCGTCGCCGTCCGGGAACCGGATAGGCTCAGATAACTTCCCGCTTGCCGTTGGAATAGGTGACTTTCAGGGTCAGCGAGCCTTCATTGATGACCCACGGCCGGATGCGGTAGTCCCGGGCGCCGCTTTGGTGCATGGGATCGGCATCGGCGATGGCTTTGGCTTCTTCCAGGTTGGCGGCGCGGATGATGACCATGCCTTCGCCTTCCCAGCTCTGCTCGGTGTCGTCGGCAAAGGGGCCGGCGGCGAACATGATGCCCTTTTCCTCAATACCCACCTGATAGGCGAGATGATCCTTCATGTTCTCCATGACCGCATCCAGGCCGCCGGTCGGTTTGGTGAAAACGGCATAGAGCTGTTTGCACAGCACGCCGTGCTCCTTAAACAGGGCCAGTTTGTCCTGCCAGTTGTTATTTGCCATGTGTTGATCCTCCGAAGTCGATTTGTGTTTTCAGAAATGCGGACGCACTGGTGGCGTCAAAGTTCCCTAATATCGCATCATGTTCGGCAGCCACAGCGCCAACGCCGGGATAAAGACGACCAGCGCCAGGCGCACCAGGTCGGCCACGAAAAACGGCGCGATACCCTTGAAGATGGTTTTCAGCGGTACGTCCGGCAGCATCGATTTCATGACGAACACATTGAGGCCGATGGGCGGCGTGATGAGGCTGATCTCAACCACCATGACCATGACGATGCCGAACCAGATCAGATCGAAGCCCAGTCCCTCAACCAGCGGCACGAAGATCGGCACGGTCAGGAAGATCATGGCCAGGCCTTCGATGACGGTGCCCAGCAAGACATAGAAGGCGAGGATGATCATCATCACGATCATCGGCGAGAATTCCAGCGTCTCGACCCAGTTGACGACGGCGGCGGGCAGCCCGGACAACGTCACAAAATTGTTTAGCACCAAGGCGCCGATGACGATGACGATGACCATGGCCGAGGTGTGCACCGCTTCCAGCAGGGACTCGAAAAAAATTTTGCGGCTCATTTTTTTGCGCAGGATGGCGAACACCAAAGCGCCGATGGCGCCGATACCGCCGGCTTCGTTGGGAGTGAAGACTCCGAACGAGATGCCGCCCAGGATCAGCACAAACAGCAACACCACGCCCCACACCCGGGCCAGCGCCCGCCAGCGGGTGCCCCAATCCTTGCGTTCGCCGGGGGGGCCTATTTGCGGCCAGATGCGGGTGACGATCTTGATTACGGCAATATAGGCGATGACGGTGATGACACCGGGAATGATGCCGGCCATAAAAAGAGCGGCGATATCTTCTTCTGTCAGGATGCCGTAAATGATCAGCGCCGCGCTGGGCGGGATAAGGATGCCCATGGTGCCGCCGGCGGCCACCGTGCCGGCGGCCAAGCTGTCGGCGTATTTGAATTTGCGCATCGACGGTACGGCCACCTTGGCCATGGTTGCCGCCGTTGCCAGGGAACTTCCGGAAACCGCGGCAAAACCGCCACAGGCGGCGATGGTCGCCATGGCCAGTCCGCCCCGGAAATGGCCGAGCCAGGCGTCGGCGGCTTCGTAGAGGTCGTCGGCCAAGGCGGCGCGGTGCACGAAAGCGCCCATCAGCAGGAACATCGGCAGCACGGCGAAATTGGTATTCAGCGTAACGTCGAGGATTTGCTGGCTGATCATCTCCAGCGTCGGTTCCCAACCGCGCAGGATGCCGAAGCCGGTACCGCCGACCACAAGCATGGATAAGCCTAAGGGAAAACCCATGAAGGCGATCAGGAAGAGGACGGCAAAGCCGATCAGCGAAACGATCATTTAAACAATGGCCTACAAAAAATATTTATCAATAAATCTATCAGCCTACCCGCTGTGTTTGCCGCCGGAGGAAATGCCGGTCACCGGTTTCTTGGTCAGATACCGCCAGCACATGATCAGCAGCAGCACGCAGGTCAAAAAAGCCAAGGCCGACATCAGGTAAATCAAGGGCGCCCGGGAAATGCCCAGGTCCTCGGTGACGAAATCGTTGGCCGCTTCGTCAAGCCCGGCCGTCAACAACCGGTGGCCGATGAAAGCCACCGTCAGGGCGGTTCCCAGCAGAACCAGGAAATCCCGAACCCGGCGCGCGCTGCCGCGGATAAAATTATCAAACAGATCAACGGTGATATGGCCCTGATTGCTGGAGACCAGGGGCAGGCCGGTAAAGGCAACCAGGCCCAACAACAGGCCGACGATTTCAAAGGTTCCGGGTATGGGGCTGGCAAAAAGATAGCGGCCCAGGACATCGATAAAAGTCAGTGCCGACATGCCGAAGATGGCCGTCGCCGCAACAACTTTCAGGGGGGTGAAAACCCAAGGCGTTTGCCGGGCGCCTTTCTCTTCGGCACCCGGCGTATCCATTTCAGACAAGGTCTGCTCGCTCACTTCATCTGGGCAGCGACCTGTTGGCGGTAATAGGCCAGGGCCGCATTGCCATCGACGCCCTTCTTGGCGGCGTTTGCAACCCAGCCCTTGGAGGCAAAGGCCAACTTTTCCTTAAGTTCTTTAACGAAGGCCGGACTCGCGGTTTCATAGGTGATGCCTTTGGCCTTGGCCATTTTCAGGGCCTTGGCGTCAAGTTGATCGGTTTTCTTGCCGGCATTGCGGGCGATGGTTTCGCCGGAAACACTCATCACCAGTTCCTGGTCCTTTTTCGACATGCTGTCCCATTTCTTTTTGTTCAACAGCAGAGAGAAGGTGACCGACGAGACACCGCCCGGCACCTTGGTGATATGTTTGATATAGGGCATGGTCTTAAAGGCGTTCATGCCATAGGGCGAGGTCACCTTGCCGTTAACGATACCCTTGGAAACGACGTTGAACATCTTGACGCCCGGCACCGAAACAACGACCGCACCCAGGGACGCAATCATTTTGTTGGGCAGGCCGGCGATCACCCACATCTTTTCCTTGTTCAGGTCACTGACGGCACGGATCGGTTTCTTGCCGTGGAAGAGATGGGCGCCGGAAATGGTCCACAGACCAAGCAGTTTAACACCCTTGTATTCGTTGGCCTTTTCGAAAAACTTTTTGTGAGTCCGCCACAAGGCGACCCCCCGGTGTACGGCGCTATCGCCCAGGAACGGCAGGTCGCCGATAACATTCATTGTCAGCCGGTTGCGTTCAAAGATGTTGGCCAGCATGGCAACATCGGCAATGCCCTTGGAAATCATGTTCCATTGTTTCGGCGGCGGCGCCAGCGTTGCCGTCGTGAAGCTGACTTTGACCCGGCCTTCGGTGACGCGCATGACGTCCTTGGCCCAGGGGATAAACATCCCGGTATTAAACGGATGCTTCGGCGGCACGAAGACATTGAAGAGAAGTTCGGTGGCGGCCTTGGCCGGTGTCGGCGCGGTTATGCCGCCGAGGACGGCTCCGGCACTGATGGCTGCGGCAAAGGCAAGTTTGGAAATCTTGTAAGACATAGTTCCTCCCATGTAATTTTTCGCCTCTGGCTGTTCCTGTTTTTTTGGTTTTGGTTGCAGGATTAGTAGACCAGAGAGTGAAACGACCCACATGGTTATAGCTTTTTTATCGGATTATTCAACATGGAAATATCGATTATTTATAAATCCTTACCCAAATTATGTATAATTAGTAACTGGTGCGTACGGTGAAATGGCCAAAGGTCAATGAGACTCGGCGTTTATGCTTTTTTGGCCTTATCCGGCCTGCCTTGTAGAACCTGAAACTATTTTCGCAGCGGCTACCGCCAACCGGCATGGCACCTCACAACACTGTGAAAAGTGTCAGGGGTGGCTTGAATTAAGATTGGAAATTAACTAGTTTCCGCCCATAGCGTTTTTGAACGATCGTTCAAGTGGGGATTTAAAACAATATAACACAAAAAACCGGGGTAAACCGGTGATGGCCATCCGGTTTTTCTACGGGTGGCTGCACAGGACGGTTTCTCCCGTGGATGAATGTTCGTGGCCCATTTTAGACTTGAGGATTGCTGAAATGACGACTGAACAAGATAAAATTTTGAAGATGTATAACAATCCACGCTTCAAAACGAAGGAATATGATTGGGATGTCTTCGCCGGACCCAGTGCCGGTGATCAATACATTGATGTCGCCCTAAAAGACCTGGAAACGGGCGAGGATGTCAATTTATCCGATTATCAAGGGAAATGGCTTGTCCTGGAAACCGGTTCATCGACCTGTTCCATGTACACCAAGAACATCCCCGATATTCAGGCGATCGAAAAAGATTTCCCGGATGTTGAATTCCTGTTGATCTACGTACGCGAAGCCCACCCCGGCGAGCGCCTGCACCAGCACCAGTCCTTCGAAGAAAAAGTTGAAGCGGCGAAACTGTTGAAGCCCCGCTATGGGGAGGACCGCCGGATCCTGGTTGATTCCCACGACGGAAAATACCACCGGACCTACGGCGCCATGCCCAATACCCTTTATGTCATTCGCCCGGACGGTACCGTTCATTACCGCTGCAACTGGGCGACGGCCGAACGTCTGCGGGAGTCCCTGACCGAGCGCGATAAACTCCACACGGTGGAAAATGCCGATGTGAAGAGCCTGAAGGCGGCCCGCGGCCTTTACACCACGATCCGCACCATGTGGACCGGCGGTATCCTGGCCCTCTTTGACTTTATGGTGGCGGCTCCCGGCATGGCTGTCCGGCACCATAAGGTTGATGCGTTTTATAAGGAAAACGGCCGCTTTAATAAAAAGCCGGGACTGTTTTCCGCACCGGCTGACTCCTGAGACAACAGAGACTGGCACTCCACAGAAAATCCCGGTTGGGTAAAGCCGGAACAGTCGACAAAAAACGGCGTTGGAATGTTTCCAGCGCCGTTTTTAATTGCGGTTTCCCGGTTTCCCGGTTTCCCGGTTTCCCGGTTTCCCGGTTTCCCGGTTTCCCGGTTAGCCGGTTCGAGCGGGTCCAGGCTTACCACTCGCCGATGATAATGCCTTTCTGACGACCCAGGCCGGTCCGCTTGCGAACCATCTCGTCGGAAATGGTGGTGCGGGTCTTCATGTCCGTGAACCAGTCAAACAGGCGCCCCTTCATTTCTTCCATCACCGCATCCATCGTCGGGTCGTCGCCCAGGTCGATAAATTCCTGCGGATCATTGACCATATCAAAAAGCTGCGGCCGGAAGCGGCGGTGATGAATATATTTCCAGCGGTCGGTGCGGACCATGAAGACGCGGCAGTCATAGGGGTCGAGGCTGAGTTCCCCGCGGGCGCCGTAAAAGGCGTAGTCGATCTCACTGAAAACCGCATCGCGCCAGTTGGCGACCGACTCGCCCCTGAGCAGGGGAAGCAGGGATCGGCCTTCAAGCATATGATCGGGAACACTGCCGCCGACGGCATCGATGAAGGTCGGCACCAGATCAATGGCTTCGACAAAGCGGTCGTCAATGGAGCCGCGGGCGGCATCGGCGGCCGGGTCCGGATCGTAGACGATCATCGGAATGCGGGTTGAGGATTCATAAAACAGTTCTTTCTCACCTAGCCAGTGATCTCCGAGGAAATCGCCATGGTCGCTGGTAAAGACGATCAGGGTATCGTCCATGCGGCCCGCCTTCTCCAGGTATTCGAAGAGGCGGCCCAGGTTGTCATCGATCTGTTTGACCAGGCCCATATAGGTGGGCACCACCGTTTGCACCACCTCGTCGCGGGCAAAGGTCTGGCTTTCCACATGGTTCATATAGGCGGCGTAGACCGGATGCGGGTCTTCCAACTCGATGGGGGACTTGTTGACTGGCAGGCACTGGTTGGCGCTGTACATGTCGTGATAGGGCGCCGGCACGATATAGGGCCAATGGGGCTTGATGTAGGACAGGTGCAGGCACCAGGGGTCGTCACCGGCATCTTCCATAAACTCGATGGCCCGGTCGGTCATATAGGGCGTTTCGGAATGCTCCTCCTTGACGCGGGCCGGTCGCTGCGCATTGCGCATATTCCAGCCGCTGAGGAGTTCACCGTCGTCCCCTTCGGCGGAATTGGCGTATTCGTGCCAGGGGTTGTCGCTGTCATAGCCCTGGTCGCGCAGGTATTTGTTATAGGCCAGGTCCGGGGAGACGATCTTATCCGGGTGCAGCCCGTCGTCGCGTTCGTAAGGTTCGAAACCGCACTGGGCATTCAGTATGCCGAGGCTGGAATTGGGATCGACCCCCAAGCGTTTCATGCCCTCCACATCGGGCGCCATATGGGTCTTGCCGACCAGAACCGAGCGCAGGCCTTCGGGGCGTAGGTAATCGCCCAGAGTCGGAATGCCGACATTAAGGGAAACGAAATTCCAGGAGGAACCGTGGGCATAAGAATAGCGGCCCGTATAGAACGACATCCGCGACGGCCCGCAGACCGGCGCCTGCGTATAGGCCCGGCTGAAAAGGACGCCGCGGCTGGCCAGGCGGTCCAGGTTGGGGGTTTCAAGCGTCGGGTGACCATAGCACGACAGGTAATCGGCCCGAAGTTGGTCGCACATAATGAAGAGGATGTTGCGGACTTTTCCCATACGTCTATGCCTTTTATGCCGTGGTTCGTTAGGTGCCCGTTATGTGGCGGGAAGAACGGGTAAGCGGTTCGGTTGAAGTCAGTTCCGGAACTGACTTAAAGATTAGGAAACGGATTAGCTCAGAAACGGTCGCCACCCTGTGTCCTGCCAATGGAGAGGGATTTTGCCTTGCAGGTTGCAATAGTTAAAGGGAATTTCGAAAGGATCACATATTTTTTACTAAAACCACATTTATTCGAAATTGTATAATCAGCACCTAATATAATCGATAAGTTATTGACATCCGACCGGCCCTGAATATTTATCTCTGGAAGACAGGGCGTTTCACAATTAATCCCCTTTCGACCGTGTAGTTTTGTCGCCTTCATCGATCAGCTGTATTCCGATGATGGCCCGGTCGGGAGTGGACGGAAAGCGACAGAAGTTTGTTTTCTAGAGGGCCAGCGGGTTTATGTAGAATACATATTAGCGTCCGCCGGGGAACGATGCAGGCTGAATTTGGGAGGAAAGAACGCATGGCGACACCGACAGTCAAGCCGATCAATCTGAAAATGGAATCATCCAGTCCGGACCATTCCCGTACGGATGTATTGGTCCGCGATGTCGAATTCGTCATGGACCATTCGGTGGAACGCGGCGGCTCCAACCTGGGCCCGACCCCGACGGAAACCCTGATTTCGTCGCTGCTGGGGTGTACCAATTCCATCTCCCATAAAATCGCCAAGAAGCACGGCATCGATTTCCACAACATGGCCATCAACTGCGAATATGTGTTCGACCGGGCCGGGGCTGTTCTCGAACAGGATATCAAACTGCCGTTTCCGGAAATTAAGATGGCCATTACAGTGGAAACCGAGGCTTCGCAGGAAGACCTCGATCTGATCTCGGCGGAATTGACCAAATACTGTCCCGTGGCCAAGGTTTTCCGGGAAGCCGGCATAACCATCATCGAGGAATGGAACGTTAAGAAACCCGGGTAATGGAGACGTTGCCGGGATTACAGA
>JADHTD010000100.1 GCA_016776525.1 Rhodospirillales bacterium | reverse complement strand
CATAGCGTAACAGGATTGCAATGCCGTCCTGGCCAAGCCCATAGATGAAAACCGCTTGTTGAATTCTTCCATCGTTTGCGGTTTGCACGGTTCCGAACAATTAATCAGCGCCCGCACGGAAGATAAATCCCATTGGTCGTCTGGCATGGCGGCGTTGACAATGTGATGAAAGGCAAAGTTGGGCATCCAGGCTATAGTTCCCTGGTAAGATTCCAGGGTCTCGAGCAAGAGTGTGGGCCTCATAACCCATTCGAAAGGGTCCATAGAAACGAAGGGGATGCCGTGAACCATGGGCATGATGAAACCCGTGATCAACCCCATGTCGTGATAAAGGGGCAACCAACTGATAATTTTATCGGTCGCCTGCAAATCAATCATGCGGGCATAGGTGTCGATATTTTTTAAAACAGTACGATGGCTAAGTGCCACGCCTTTATTGAGCCCGGTTGTCCCGGAACTGTGTTGCAGGAAGGCAATTTTATCACCTTCGCCCACCGCCAAAGCCCCCACCGTCATTTCCTGCGGCAAAACGTCCTCGATATGGATAACCGCGGTGGCGGGAAAATTTGAAATCTGCCGGCCCTCCATAGACGCTTTGTGCGTAACCAGGGCCCGGGCATCGATACGCCGGAGAAGTTTGGTGTGGGTTTCCCAATAAATTTCCGGATCCTGTTTGGCACTTGGCAGCGGCAAAAAACTGGGGATAGCGCCTATCAATAGGGCCGCGGCAAATGAGCAATAGGCATCAAAATGATGGCCAAGAAGAATGATGACGATATGCCCCGGTTTCACCCCGTGCTGGCTGTAAGCTTGGGCAAATGAATTTGCCCGCAAGAGAAATTCCCGGCGGGAAAACGACCGCACCGAACCCTGGTCTAGAAAGTGGCAAAATACCGTATCGTCGTCGATGGCCCATGAATCAATAACACGCTTTGTTATGGTTTCATGGCTCACGACATCACCTTGTATATTGTTCTCAGAAATATTATGCCCCAATTGTTGATGGGTGAAATGAATCACAAAAATATTATCATAAGTTTAAGTAGCCGAGATACGCCAGCCCACGCAATGAACGACACATTTTCCAACAGCGTGAAAAAATGTAGATCTACGGTATGGATTGAAAGTGGCTAATATCTGTTTATCTGCCAGAAGCGGACCTAATCTACTAGGAACATCTTCACCTGCTCACCACCACAAAGTTGCCATAAGTTCCAATTGGAAAGTTAATTGGGAATAAGGTGCCAAGGACGTGGAAACTAAAACAAGGTAGCTCAGAGGCCGCCTAATGAGTTGCCCAGCACACGGTCTTCTTTCCCTGTTTTTCTTATGCTGTTTTACAACTCCGTCGTTGATCTTTGGCTCCTCGATAAAATTCATATTCGCAAATAATGACCTCCATCAAGGTATTTTCGAATATCTTATGGTAAAGAACCGATATGATAAAATCGCTGCTAGGAGCATAGTTCTATGTCTAATTCTCATACCCCAAATCGATGGATGGTGGTCATTGGGGCCATCTTAATCCAACTCAGTTTGGGGGCCATTTACGCCTGGTCTGTCTTTACCCCCGCCCTGAAAGCGGCGGGCTGGAATAAAATGGAAACTCAGTTGGTCTTCGCGGTCGGCCTCTTGATGTTTGCCCTTGTTATGGTTTTTGCTGGCAAGTGGATGGCCAAGTACGGCCCACGTAAACTCGTGGCGGCTGGTGGTATCACTCTGGGTGCCGGATATATTCTTGCCGGGCTTCTTGGCGGCACCAACTTCTGGGTCGTGTTGATCTGTGTGGGCTTTATCGGCGGCGCTGGTATCGGCCTCGGCTATGTGGTGCCGATCGCCGTCGGCATGCGCTGGTTCCCCGACAAGAAAGGCATGATTACCGGCCTGGCTGTGGCCGGCTTTGGCTTCGGCGCCATGGGCTGGGTCAAGATGGCCGGTGCCTGGGGCCACATGATTGCCGATTACGGCCTGTCGTCGACCTTCCTCATCTATGGCTTGGCCTTTGCCATCATGATTCTGGTCGGCAGCATCTGGATGGTGATGCCGCCTGAAGGCTGGCAACCTGAAGGCTTCACCGCGGCGACGCCGGCAGCGGTAAAGGGGGGCCAGAACTACACCGTGCAGGAGATGCTGCGCACGCCGCAATTCTACCTGATCTTCATAACCTTTGCCGTCAGCGCCGGTGCGGGGTTGATGTCGATCGGTCTGATGAAGCTCTATCCGATGGAGGCCCTACAGGCCAAAGGCTTCAGCGTCGCTGAGGCCAGTGCCATCGCCGGCACCGCCATGGCCGTATTCTTCAGCCTGGCCAACGGCGTCGGCCGCATCGCCTGGGGCGTGGCCAGCGACAAGATCGGCCGGCGGCGTTCGGTGGCTTTGATGACCGGCCTTCAGGCCCTGGTCCTGTTCTACTTCACGGATATGGCCGGCACCCCGACCTTGCTGTATTTCGGCGCCATGATGATCGGCTTCAATTTCGGCGGTAACTTTGCCTTGTTCCCGACATTGACGGCGGACGTTTTCGGCAACGAACGGATCGGCCAGAACTATCCCTTCATTTTCCTGTCTTATGGCGTTGGCGGTATCGTCTTCCCGTTGCTGGGTGGCTACCTGGGCGATATTGGCAACTTCCCCCTGGCTTTCGCGATTTGCGCCTACGCCTGTCTTTTCGGGGCTGTCTGCATCATGATTGTGAAGAAACCGATTTATCAAATTGCCAAGCAGTCGACCAGCGTGCACGGCTTTGTTCACCAGTTGCAGCTCGACCATATCGAGGAAGTTATCGAACACGCCCTGCACCCGGAACACTTCAAACGGGTCCAGCCCAACGATGCTGACTCCTCCGAGGTTGAAGCGGGCAAGGAAGAACTCGGTGATGAGGATAGGGTGCGCGAAAACGCCTGAGCCCGGATAGAGAAAGCAACGATAATTGATAAAGGCCCCGGTCACCGGTCCTGTCGGACAGTTGGCCGGGGTCGTCATTCCGCCGAAGACGGTGGCAAAGAAATCGGCCACTATAGCACTATAAAGCGCCGCGATACGGCCGATAAGCAGTATGGGGGTTCCCATCCTCGTGTGGGTTTGGGAATATTGCCTCGTTAATCACAAAATTGAG
Source organism: Rhodospirillales bacterium (assembly GCA_016776525.1). Lineage (GTDB taxonomy): Bacteria > Pseudomonadota > Alphaproteobacteria > Rhodospirillales > JADHTD01 > JADHTD01. The sequence continues at coordinate 5,709 of JADHTD010000100.1, read as the reverse complement.
AAATGAATATGGATGAAACCGAAAAACTGATTGACGGGTTTAAGGGATTCCAGTCCGGATACTTTAAAGAACATTCAAGCCAATTCAAAAAACTTGTAAGCGAAGGGCAAAGCCCAAAAGTGGCCTTGGTCGCGTGTTCAGATTCACGAGTCGATCCGGCTATTGTCCTCAGCGTCGAACCAGGCCAAATATTTATGGTTCGAAACGTGGCAAATATTGTTCCCCCCTATGAGGGTGAAGGAACGTATCATGGCACCATCGCGGCTTTGGAATACGCTGTGAGAGGATTAACAGTCGAGCACATCATTGTAATGGGACATGCTCATTGCGGAGGGATACAGGCCCTTATGGAGGGTGGCGTTCCAGAGGATTGGGAGCAAAGTTACATTCCCAAGTGGATGTCATTGGTCGATTCCGCGAAGCAAAGAGTGGAAGCAACTCTTCCTGACGCACCGATAGACGTTAAGTTAAGACAGTGTGAAAAAGAGGCCGTTCACGTTTCTCTCGAAAACATGATGACCTTTCCATGGATCGAGCAAAAGGTTGAAGAGCGAACCCTAAATCTACATGGTTGGTATGTTGATATTGGAAAAGGTGAATTGCTCGTTTACGACCCCGTAAACGCATCGTTCGTTTCAGCATAAAAAGCTACAAATGATCCCCCCGAATTCAATAGAATCAACATCTTAGATGAAATCCAGCTAAGGTATTTTTCGTTTGTGGAAGCGTATTGTCTGAATGAATGGTGACCCCGGCAGGACTTGAACCTGCAACCTCAAGATTAGAAATCTCGCGCTCTATCCGGTTGAGCTACGGGGCCGGGGAAGGGGCGGGACGTCCCGGACACGCGGGCGGCAAGCCCCCGTGGGACGCCCCCGTCATCTGACGCGGTCGAAGGCGAAGCGGGCAGCGTAGCTTTTCGGCTGTAGGCGCCGCTGGCACGGATCCTGGACGCGGTAGGAAAGACCGTTCTTCTCGGCAAAGGCGACAGCCTGCTCCTTGGTGGAGAACTTCATGCAGACCTGATCGCGGGTGTCCGTAGAGCCGATCCAACCCATCAGGGGGTCGGCCTGCTTGGCACAACCGGGCTCAAACTCCAGCACCCATTTTTGGGTGTTGACGCGTCCCGACTGCATGGCGTTTTTGGCCGGTTGATAGATCCGAACGTCGCTCATCTCACTTCCTCGTCACAGGCAGGTTTTTTCCTGTCTTTAATAGGAGAGCCCAAAGTCTTAAATCCAAGACCGATGTATCGATTTTTAGCACCCTTCGTTGCGGCCCGCCATGGAAAAACGGGTGGTTTTGGAGAATTTATAGCCGGAAAAACGCCTTGGCATTGACTCGAAGCCTCCCGATTCCACACAATACATATCAAATGAGAACAAATAGCCGGAAAACCACCGGCAACGGTTAAGGGGGGATATCTTGAAGGCGCCTTCATTTGATTATGTCAAAGTCCAGTCGCTGCCCGAATTGCTGGGCGTGCTGGTGGAACGCGGGGATGACGCCAAGATCATCGCCGGCGGCCAGAGCCTGGTGCCGACGCTGAACATGCGGCTGTCGGCCCCGGAAATACTGATCGATATCAACGGTCTTGAAGAACTGAAAGGCATCGCCGTCGCCGACGGCTATCTCCGTATCGGGGCTCTGACCCGGCATTATGAGTTGGGCCGCTCCGACGAGGTGGCGGCCCATGCGCCGTTGCTGGCTCAGGCCTTGCCCCACATCGCCCATGAAGCCATCCGGTCGCGCGGCACCTTCGGCGGCAGCATCGCCAACGCCGACCCGGCGGCCGAATTACCGGCCTGCCTGCTGGCCTTGCGCGGACGCTTGGTCATTGCCGGGCAAAACGGCGAACGCACGGTTGATGTCGCTGATTTTTTCCACGGCCTCTATGAAACCGCCATTGAACCGGAAGAGGTCCTGGTCGCCGCCGAAATTCCGGTTCTCGGCGGCGGGGAGCGGGCCGCTTTCGACGAACTGGTGATGCGCCACGGTGATTACGCCATCGTCGGGCTGGCGGCCATGGCAAAGGCCGACGGCGAGATCCTTTCCGACGTCAGGCTGTCGTTCTTCAGCGTCGAGGGCAAACCGGTGCTGGCCGCCGCCGCCGCCGATGCCGTCAACGGCAAGCCGCTTAATGAAGAGGTTCTCCAGGCCGCCCAAGCCGCCCTGGAGAACGACCTCGATCCCTTGAGCGATCTTTACAACACAGCCGCCACCAAGCTGCATCTGGCCCGCGTCCTCACCGGCCGCGTGCTGTCCAAGCTGGCAAGCGGAGGAGCCTGACCCATGAGTACGCTTTATCCCGTTACCGTCACCGTCAACGGTTCCCCCGTCACCCGCCATGTGGAAGCCCGCTTGTCCCTGTCCGATTTCCTGCGCCAGGAACTGGAACTGACCGGCACCCATGTGGGGTGCGAACAGGGCGTCTGCGGGGCTTGTACCGTGCGCCTCGACGGGCGCATCACGCGCTCCTGTTTGGTCTTTGCCGTACAGGCCGATGGTGGCGAAATTGAAACCGTCGAAGGTCTATCCGACAACGGTGAGATCGACGACCTGCAAACCGCTTTCCACGAACGCAACGCCCTGCAATGCGGTTATTGCACGCCGGGCATGCTGATCACCGCCAATGAACTGCTGAAAAAGAACCCGTCGGCCAGCCGCGCCGAAATCCGCGAGGAACTGTCGGGTAACTACTGCCGCTGCACCGGCTACCACGCCATCGTCGATGCGGTGGAAACCACCGGCCGCCAGCGCCAGGGAGGCGCCAAATGAGCGACAACAGCACCTTATCCGAACTGGACCGCCCCAATTCCTACATCGGGCGATCCGTTCCCCGGCCCAATATCCGGCGCCTGCTGGAAGGCCGCGGCACCTATACCGATGACATCGTGCTGCCGCGCATGGCGCATGTGGCGTTCCACCGCAGCCCGCATGCCCACGCCATGATCAAATCCATCAATTCGGAAGCCGCGGCCCAGGTTCCCGGCGTTATCCGCATTGTTACCGGCCGTGAACTGGCCGAGGTGATGACCCCCTGGGTTGGCGTATTGAGCCATTTGGCGGGCATGAAATCAGCCCCGCAGCATGCCATTGCCGTCAACCAAGTCTGTTGGCAGGGCGAAGCGGTCGCCGCCGTCGTCGCCGAAAACCGCGCCGTCGCCGAGGATGGCGTTGAGCTGATCGAGGTGGAATACGATGAACTGCCGGTGGTTGCCGATATGGAGACGGCGCTTGATGAGGGCACCCACGTCATTCATCCGGAACTCGGCGACAATCTGATCTTCCAGCGGGAATTGGATGTCGGCGACGTCGATGCGGCCTTTGCCGAAGCCGATGAAGTGGTCGAGGAAACCTATCGTTTCGGCCGTCATACCGGCGTCACTACGGAACCCCGCATCATCATCGCCGATTATGAGCCCGCCGAGGACAACCTGACCGTCTACCTGTCGTCACAAGCGCCGCACATGATGAAGAACCTCTATGCCAAGCACCTGGATATGGAAGAGGACAAAGTCCGCGTCATCTGCAAGGACGTCGGCGGTTCCTTCGGCATCAAAGTGCACACCTATGCCGACGAGATGGCGACGGTGGCCCTTTCAAAGTTGCTGAAACGCCCCGTCAAATTCCTGGCCGACCGGTTGGAATCCTTTGTCACCGATATCCACGCCCGCGACCACCGGGTTAAAATCCGCCTCGGCATCAAGAAGGACGGCACCATTACCGGCATGGAGTTCGATGACCTGACCGGCGTCGGCCCTTATTCCATGTACCCCCGGACCAGCGGCATCGAAGCCAACCAGGTGGTGGTGCTGACCGGCGGACCTTATACCTTCAAGAACTACCGGGCCAAGGCGACGGTGGTGGCGCTTAATTTGAATCTTATGTGCCAGTACCGGGCGGTGGGTCACCCCATCGCCTGCGCCATTGCCGAAGGCATTGTCGACGATGCCGCCCGGGCCATCGGCATGGACCCGGCCGAGGTGCGGCGCAAAAACCTCATTCCCGACGACGCCTATCCCTATATCGCCAATTCCGGGTTGACCTATGAAAAGCTGTCGCACCACCAGTGCCTGGATAAATTATTGGAGATGATGGACTACGACGGCCTGCGCCAGGAACAGGCGGAACTGCGCGAAAAAGGCGTCTACCGGGGCATCGGTCTGGCTTCCATGATCGAAGTTACCAATCCCAGTCCCATGTTCTACGGGGCAGGGGGCGCCTTCATCAGCGCCCAGGACGGCGTCACCGTGCGCATGGACCATAATGGCGGTGTTACCGCCTCCACCAGTATTACCGAACAGGGGCAGGGCGCCGATGCCATCACGGCGCAGATTGTCGCTTCATCGGTCGGCGTCGATATCGAAAAAGTCCGCGTTGTTTCCGGTGATACCGAGGTGACCCCTTACGGCGGCGGCACCTGGGCATCGCGGGCCACCGGCATCGGTGGCGAGGCGGCGCTGCGGGCCGGCAAGCAACTGCGCCAGAACATCAAGGTGATCGCTGGGGCCATGTTGCAGGCGGAACCCGATACCCTTGATGTGCAGGGCGGCACGGTGGTCGACATCGACACCGGCAAGGAACGCCTGGCACTGAGCGAAGTGGGCCGGGTGGTTTATTTCCGGGGTGACACGCTGCCCAAGGACTTGCAGCCGGAACTGGTCGTTTCCCGCCATTACGTGCCCAAGGAATTTCCCTTCACCTTCACCAACGGCATCCAGGCCTTCCATGTGGAGGTTGATACCGATACCGGTTTCGTCAAGCTGCTCAAATGCTGGGTGGTCGAAGACTGCGGCACCGTCATCAACCCGCAACTGGTCGACGGCCAGATCCGGGGCGGCGTCATCCAGGGTGTCGGCGGGGCCATGCTCGAACACTGTATTTACGACGATAACGGCCAGTTGCAGAACGCCAACATGGCTGATTACATGGTCCCCATGGCTGTCGAGATGCCGGACATCGAAATCGCCCATTGCTCAAGCCCGACCAAGGATTCCGAATTGGGCGCCAAGGGCGCCGGCGAGGCCGGAACCTGCGGTGCGCCGGGGGCGGTGATGAACGCCATCAACGACGCCCTCAGCCCGCTCAGCGCCAAGGTCAACAATATGCCCTTCACGCCGGAAAAGGTACTCAAAGCGCTGGGCAAGGTATAGACCCAAACGTCAGGTAATATCCTGAACGGTTAGAAGGGAATAATTGCCGCAAATACGCCGCCGTAGACGATTTCGTCTGCTCGGGATTTGCTTTAGCCCCCTTCTTTCCTTTCGGCCCCGGCTTCCTTGACCAGGCCTTCCAGGGCTTCATAGGGCTGCGCCCCGAAGATACCGGCGCCTGCGGCGACGAAGGTGGGCACACCGGTGACCCCGTATTGGCCCGATTTCGCCCAGTCGGCATCGACCGCTTCCTTGAAGGTGCGTTCTTCCAGAACCTTGCGGGCTTCGTCGGCGTCCAGCCCGACGGACTGGGCAATATCGACCAACACGTCAATGTCGCCGACATTGCGGTTCTCCACGAAGTAGGCCTTGTAGATCGGCTCGTGAATGGCCTCGCCGCCCGGCTGGGTCTCTGCCCAGCTGCCCAGTTCCTGGGCCAGGCGGCTGTTGTAGGTGTGGGTGCGGGTGCCGTAGGGCAGGCCTTCGGCCTCCATCAGCCCCTTCATACGGGCGTTCATGGCCGGGATGTCCTTGCCGCGACCGGCAAAAAGCT
>JADHTD010000099.1 GCA_016776525.1 Rhodospirillales bacterium | reverse complement strand
GTCGATTTGTGTTACGGGCGGCTGGAGGACGGCGGCCTGCGCTGTCCCTTCCACGGCTGGCTGATGGGAGCGGACGGGCGCTGCCTGGAACAGCCGGGCGAACCGGAAGGCTCCACCTTCCATGAAAAAGTCAATTCCACGGCCTATCCGGTGGTCGAACGCAACGGCATCATCTTTGCTTTCATGGGCGAAGGCGAAACGCCCGCCCTGCCGGATTTCGACTGCTTCCGGGCCCCGGACAGCCATGTCTTCGCATTCAAGGGTCTGTGGCAGTGCAACTGGTTGCAGGCCCTGGAAGTGGGTATTGATCCGGCGCATGCCTCCTTCCTGCACCGTTTTTTCGAGGACGAAAATCCGGACCAGCAGTACGGCAAACAATTCCGCGACACCGCCGCCGACACCGACATCCCCATCACCCGGGTCTTGCGGGATTATTACCGGCCCGACATCCTGGTCGAGGAGACGGATTACGGGCTGCGGCTGAAGACGCTGCGCCACCTGGACAACGGTAAGACCCATGTGCGGGTGACCAACCAAGTGTTTCCCTGCGCCATCACCATTCCCATGTCGAAGGACATGAACATCACCCAGTGGCATGTGCCCATCGATGATGAGAACTGCTACTGGTACGCCCTGTTCACCAGCTTCACCGAGCCGGTGGACAAGGACACCATGCGGGCCCAGCGCCTGGCCGAACATACGCTGCCGGACTACGCGCCGGTGCGCAACAAGGCCAACAATTACGGCTATGACAGTGAAGAGCAGGCCCGTCAGACCTATACCGGCATGGGCATGGACATCAACGTCCACGACCAGTGGGCCTGTGAATCCATGGGGCCCATCCAGGACCGCACCAAGGAACAGCTGGGCACCACCGACAAGGCCATCACCGCCTATCGTAGACTTTTATTGCAGGCCATCGGTAAGCTGGAGAACGGCGAGGCGGACCTGCCGGGGGCGGGGGACGCCGCCGCCTTGCAGGGACCCATCGCGCTGGATGCCGTCGGCGCAGCCGACGAATGGGATAGAATATGGCTGGAAGGTGATGCCGAACGCCGCGCCGCCTGTCCCTGGGATGCAAAACTACAGGGAGGCACAAGATGACCAAGCACAGCGGCAGCATGGGCCGTGACGGTTTTGCGGAACGCTTCGGTTTGTGGACGGCGGAACAGCAAAAAGCGGCCGCCGACATCGAAAAACAGGTCAAGGACTTGGGCCTGGAGGCGGTGCGCATCTCCTTCGCCGACCAGCACGGCATTCTCCGCGGCAAAACGGTGATGGCCTCTGAAATCGGCTCGGCGCTGTCCAACGGCGTCGGCATGGTGACGACGCTGCTGGCCAAGGACACCTCGCACAAGACGGTGTTCCCCTGGTTCACGGAAGGCGGCGGTCTCGGCATGGAGGAAATGACCGGCGGCGGCGATTTCCTGATGATGCCGGACCCGTCAACCTTTCGCGTCCTGCCGTGGGCGCACAAGACCGGCTGGCTGCTGGCCGACATTTATTTCCCCAACGGCAAGCCGGTTCCTTTTTCCACCCGGCAGATTCTCCGGGACGCCTTAAGCGAACTGAAAGAGGCCGGTTATGATTATGTCAGCGGCTTGGAGGTGGAATTCCACCTGTTCAAGCTGGAAGACCCGAAGCTGCGCCCGGAACAGGCCGGACAACCGGCCGAGGCGCCGTCCGTCAGCCTGCTGGCCCATGGTTTTCAGTACCTGACCGAACAGCGCATGGACGAACTCGACCCGCACCTGGACATCCTGCGCAGCCACTTGTTGCAGGTCGGCCTGCCGCTGCGCACCATCGAAGTGGAATTCGGGCCGAGCCAGGTGGAGATCACTTTTAATCCGGGCGTCGGTTTGGAAACGGCGGATGCCATGATCCTCTTTCGCAGCGCCGTCAAGCAGATCGCCCACCGCCAGGGGCTGCACGCCACCTTCATGTGCCGTCCCAATCTGCCCAACCTGTTTTCTTCCGGCTGGCACCTGCATCAGTCCCTGATCGACCGGAAGACCGGTAACAACGTTTTCGTGCCGGAAGACGACGGCGAGGTGCTGTCGCCCCTCGGCCATCAGTTCATTGCCGGGCTTTTGAAGCACGCGCGCGGCGCCGCCCTGTTTTCGACGCCGACCATCAACGGCTATAAACGCTACCAGCCCTATTCCCTGGCCCCCGACCGGGCCTTGTGGGGCAAGGATAACCGGGGCGCCATGCTGCGGGTCATCGGCGGCCCCGGCGATGCGGGATCGCGCATCGAAAACCGGGTCGGTGAACCAGCCGCCAATCCGTACCTCTACCTGGCCTCGCAGATTTATTCCGGGCTCGACGGTATCAAAAACCAGTTGCAGCCCTCGACGCCTGTGGACGCGCCCTACGACACGGAAGCGCCGCCGCTGCCGCGCTCGCTGCTCGATGCCACCTTCGCCCTGAAAGAGGATCCCTATTTCAGGGAAAAATTCGGCGATCAATTCATCGACTACCTGCTGCACATCAAGGAGGCCGAGATCACCCGCTTCCTGACCACCGTCACCGATTGGGAACAACGGGAATATTTTGAAATTTTCTAGATTAAGACCCGCTTCCAAAGCCGCCGGAGGAAGGGTTTTGAGGATGGCGTTGAATCAGCCGGGGGCAGCGTCGGGCCGTTCAGTGTTCCGCCGCCATTCCCAGTTCTTTCAGGCGCGAGGCGATTTCATCCCGGGCCTCCCGGAACCGCTGCAGGATGTCTTCATCGGAAATTGACGGGTCGGTCGTTGCCGGGTCGGGGATCGGCCAATGCAGGCGTTGGACGGACCTGGGCAGGACCGGGCAGACCTCCTCGGCGCAGAGGGTGATGACGACATCGACAGAGGCGGGGTCGATGGTATCGACGGATTTCGACGTCTGCCCGGAAATGTCGATTCCCATTTCGGCGAGGGCTTCGAGGGCTTTCGGATTGACCTGCGACGGCTTGGACCCGGCGCTCTGAACCGTCGCCTCCGGCCCGAACAGGTTACGGGCCAGGCCTTCCGCCATTTGGCTTCGCGCCGAGTTGGCGACACACAAAAATAAAAAACGGGTCATGGCCTCAGCTTCTCGCTTGTGCATTAGCGTTAACCAGCCTGCCGCGTTCGTACCAGCCCTTGCTGGCGTTGACGATCTTCACCACGGAAAGCATCACCGGCACTTCGACGAGGACGCCGACGACGGTGGCCAGCGCCGCGCCCGACTCAAATCCAAACAGGCTGATGGCGGCGGCGACGGCCAGTTCGAAGAAATTACTGGCGCCGATCAGGGCCGAAGGCGCCGCCACGTTGTGCTGTTCACCGGCGGCCCTATTCAGCAGGTAGGCAAGGCCGGAATTAAAATAGACCTGGATCAGGATGGGCACCGCCAACAAGGCGATAATCAGGGGCTGGGCGATAATCTGTTCGCCCTGGAAGCCGAATAGTAAGACCAGCGTCGTCAGCAGGGCGATCAGGGACAGCGGTTGCAGCTTGGCCAACAGGCCGTCGAGGGCCGCTTGGCCACCGGCGTTTAATACCTGCCGGCGCAGGGCCTGGGCGAGGATGACCGGCACCACGATATAGAGCACGACGGACAGCAGCAGGGTCTCCCACGGCACGGTGATGGCCGACAGGCCCAACAGCAGGCCGACGATCGGCGCGAAGGCGAAAATCATGATGAGGTCGTTCAAGGCCACCTGGGTCAGAGTGAAATGGGGCTCGCCGTCGGACAGGTTGCTCCAGACAAAAACCATGGCCGTACACGGGGCCGCCGCCAGCAGGATCAAGCCGGCGATATAGGCGCTGATCTGATCGGCGGGCAGGTAGGGCGCAAACAGGTAGCCGATGAACAGCCAGCCGAGGGCGGCCATGGAAAAAGGCTTCACCGCCCAATTGATGAAAAGCGTTACGCCGATGCCCCGCCAGTGGTCCTTTACTTCGGACAGGGCCCTAAAGTCGATCCGGATTAGCATCGGAATGATCATCAGCCAGATCAGCACGGCAACCGGCAGGTTGACCTGGGCGACCTCGGCGGCACCGATAACCTGGAACAGTCCCGGCAGGAAATGTCCGAGGGCCACACCAACGACGATGCAAAGCGCCACCCAGATGGTCAAATAACGTTCGAAAATAGACATAAGGTTAACTGCCTTTAGTTTTTTTGTGGTTGTGGGGGTGAGCTTGTTATGCCGTTTAACAGCAGGCGCAACGGCTCCAGGGCGGATGCTTCAAGGGAGTAGCAGACCCGGGGGCCGTCGATCTCTCCGGTGATAATCCCGGCGGCCTTGAGAATGCGGAGATGCTCGGAAATGGTCGATTGCGCTAAGCCGATCTGGTCGACGATGTCGCAGCCGATGCAGCCCTGCTTTTCGTGCAGCATGGTGATAATGCCCAGCCGGGCGGGGTGGGCGAGGGCTTTGGCGAGCACGGCCAGTTTCACCGGATCGGGGGTGTTCCCGGCCGGGGCGGACTGTTTGCGGGCATAGGTGGCCGTCATGGCGTCCTCTTATATCGTTAATCGACGATAAACGATATAAGATACCTGTGGGGATGTCACGTGAAGAAAGAGGCGGAACGTTCAAAATCGACAAGGCGTTGCAGTTCCAAGAAACAGGCGGTGTGCAAAGCTGAACAAAGCGATCAAACGCGAGGTTTAAGTCCGTATCGGCATGGTATAGCAGACGGCATCACCTTCGAGGACAACGGTACCGTCGTCACGGATAACCCGGGTCAGCAGTTCCGTTATCGGCTTGTCGGCCCGTGCCGTGCGGACCTCCACCTCGCCGGTGATGGTATCGCCGGGACGAACCGGCGCCTTGAAGCTCCAGTTCACCTGCAGGAAAACCGTACCGGGCCCCGGCAGGTCTTCGGCAACGACGGCATTGAGGATAGCGCTGGTGATGCCGCCTTGGACGACGATTTCACCGAACGGTGTCGCCTTGGCCACCTCTTCATCATAGTGCAGGGGATTCAGGTCACCGCTGATATCCGTGAAAAGCTCAATGTCACGGGCCGTTACTCTCCGCGATCTATGGGCGGTCTGACCGGTTTCCGGCATGCCGTTTGGCCATACGTCATTATCCGTCATAAGCGGATCTCCTCCTCTTCCCCAAGACGGAGAGCATAGTTTATTAATCTGCAATTCCCAAGTTCAACACCATTCCATCGCCCGTCCGCATAAGATATTATGCATAACAGCAAATCCCGAGCAGGCGTTTTTGCCTGCGACGACGCATTTGCGTTAAATTGACGGTGTAAATCCCGAGCAGGCGTTTTTGCCTGCGACGACGCATTTGCGTTAAATTGACGGTGTAAATCCCTGAGGAGTCTCTCTCATGAAAAAAGCCTTCGGTTTCCTGGCTTCCGTGCTGCCGGCCCTGGCCGGATGCGACGAACAGCCCTCTTCGGTGGTCAACAATTTCGACCGGCAACCGGAAATGACCTGGAGTTCCATGATCAGTGCCTCTTCCAAGGGGCCGGTGCTGGCCACTGTCCACGGCACGGCGCTGGGCATGGCGGAAGGGGACTTCGCCGACACCGTGCGGGGGCTGATGAGCGGCGCCATCCAGGAACGCCGCATCAAATTCACCGGCGACGAGGGCGCGGCGCCGTCCCCCAACATCCGTCTGACGGTGCTCTTCGGCGCGCCGAAAACCGCCAGCGGTAATAAAATCTGTGCCGGTCAGTTGCCCGATCTGAGCCAGCCGGAAGACCGTATCACCGTGCGCGCCGTCTTCTGTATCGACGGCGACCTTTATTCCGATGCCGAGGGCTGGGTGAAGGACGTCAAGTCAGCCGACGAACGCCGTTTCCAGCAGTTCATCTTCGATGTCATGACCAACCTGTTCCGGGAACGGGATAATTAAGCCCGGCTGGTCGGGCTGATACCCCGGTCGTGCAGGCGCAGCATCTGGCGCACCATCCGTTCGTGCATCTCGGCGCGAACGGAACGAGAGTCCGGATATTCCCACAGGTTATTGAGCTCCAGCGGGTCTTCCTTAAGGTCATAGAGTTCCCCCCACTCGGAACTTTCATAGCGGGTCAGCCGCCAGCGGTCGGTAATGAAGGTGGCGTAGTGGCAGGGTGAATCCGGATCGGCCATGTAGCTGGCCGCATAGTCCTCGATCATCATGCCGGCATGGGTGTGGGCGGCGTCGAATACATTCAGGCCCTGGACACCGTAAGGGGCGTTGATGCCGGCGCGCTCTAAAATCGTTGGCGCGATATCGATGGTCCCCGACAGCCGCTCGGAATGCATCCCCGCCGTCGGAGCCTTGGGATCGAACCAGACGAACGGTACGCGCACCAGTTCCCGGTAATGATAGCCGAATTTGAAGACCACGCCCCGGTCGCCCATGAACTCGCCATGGTCCGAGGTGAAGGCGATCACCGTGTCTTCGGCCAACCCCAGGTCTTCGAGCTTGGCGAGGACGCGGCCAATGGCGTCGTCGATCATGGTAATCATGCCGTAGGTCAGCGCCGTTGCTTCGCGGGCCTGTTGTTCGTTGACGGGAACCGTCACATGGTGGCTGCCGGCGGCGTCTTCCAAGGCGTCCCGCAATTCCTTCACCGGCGGCGGCGGGTCGTAGATCTTGTCCTCGAAGGTGGCCGGAAGCGGCATATCGGCCGGATCGTACATCTCCCAATACTTACCGGGCGGTGTGAAGGGATGGTGCGGGTCGGGAAACGACATTTTCAGGAAAAAGGGATTGTCGCTCTCCCGTGCTGCCTGCCGGTCAAGGAAGGACAGGCTTTCCTCGGCGATATAGGTGGTCGGGTAGAGTTCTTCCGGCATCTTGGTGCGCCAGGCCTGCGGCGCCGACATATTGCTGGGCGTGGCGTTGTCGGGACCGCGCAGCTTGTCCGGGTCGCCGCCGCAGCGGTCCCGGAGCCAGGCCGTGTAATGGCCCTGCACCTGGTCGCCGTGCAGGGAACAGATTTTCACTTCATCGAAGCCGAAAAAGGGCAGGGGAACGGCGCGGTCCGGATCGTCCCGCCAGGCCTGGGCGTTTTCCAGTTCATAGTCCGGCCCGATCAGGTTGAGGCGCACGGCGTCGCTGAGGCCCTCCGGCGGCATTTTCAGGTCGCGGCGCCGGGGGTGGCGTTTGGGGGCCGGACGGCCGGTGAAGTTGTGCAGGTGGCTCTTGCCGATCAGGGCGGTGTCGTAACCGGCGTCGCGCAGCACTTCGAAAAAAGTGACGCTTTCGGTCGGCAGCGGCACGCCGTTATGGCGCGCCAGGTGGGCCGACGGCATGCGCCCGGTGGCCAGGCTGGCCCGGTTCGGCATGCACACCGGGGTGGCCACATAGAAGCGGTCGAAACAGGTGCCGCCCGCCGCCAGGCGATCGATGTTGGGGGTGCGGACGATGCCGTTGCCGTAACAACCCAGGTGGTCGGCCCGGTGCTGGTCGGTCATGATAAGGATGATATTGGGGCGCTTTCGGCTCACAGGCTGAGGTCCAGTTTGAGGGCGGCGACTTTATCCTCATCAATGGTGATGCCGAGGCCCGGCCCCTCCGGCACCATGGCCGATTGGCCGTCCATGGGATAGGGTTCGGCCAGGTAATCGTCCGACAGGTGCTGCGGCCCGTTGAGGTCGGTCGGATAGTCGATGCCGTAGGCGGCAAAGACATGCACGGCGGCGGCGAAGCCGATCGGGGCATCCATGAGGCCGCTGCCGATCAGTTTCATACCGGCGTTGCGCACCAGGTCGCACATCTGGCGGGCATAATGGATACCGCCGACTTTTTGGACTTTGACGACGACGCCTTCGACGGCTTCACGGCGGATCAACTCGACCAGATACGGCAGGCCCATGGCGGCTTCGTCGATGGCGATGTTCATCGAGGTGCTGTTCAGCAGTTTCTTCATGCCGTAGACGTCGGTCATCGGGATCGGCTGTTCGAACAGCTCGATACCCATGGCCTCGAAGGCTTTGGCCATGCGCAGCGCCTGGTCCAGGTCGTAGCCCTGGTTGGCGTCCGGCCACACGGTATGGCCCTGGGCCACCTCCATCACCGCTTTCATATTCTCGACGTCGATTTCGGGATTGTGGCCGACCTTGACCTTGAAGGCCTTGAAACCTTCATCGAGACCTTTTTGCACGACCTCGGCGATCTTCTCCGGGTTGGGGGCGGAAACCAGGTATGACAGCTCGATGCGGTCCAGGGCCTTGGCCCCCAGCCAGCTTTGCAGGGTGATGCCAAGGTGTTTGCAGATCAGGTCGTGGGCGGCCATGTCGATGGCCGCCTTGGCGATCGGCTGGCCGGCGTCCAGCGAAGGGGCGATTTCCGTATTCATGACCTGATGAAGACCGGCAATGTCGAAGGGATCACGGCCAATGAGCACCGGGATCAGGTATTCCTTGATGGTGGTATAGGTGGAATACGTGGTTTCCGAGGACCAGCGGCGGCTCGGTCCGGCTTCGCCCCAGCCGACGGTGCCGTCATCGCCGGTCATCTTGACCAGGATGTTCTGCTTGCCCTCGGCCAATGTGCGCGAGGCACCGCGCGGCAGGGTCAGCACAGCCTTTAAAGGCAAAACCACGGGGAACAGTTCGATGCGTTCGATTTTCATAGGAGCTTCCTATTTCGATTTTTTGTAAGCCTGCCAGAGAATGCTGCTGACGACGATGATGGTCATGGACATGAAAACGGCGCTGAAAGGCCGGGTGAAAAAGACGGTGGGGTCATTGTCGGAATAAATCATGCTTTGGCGCAGCGACGTCTCGACCAGGGGGCCCAGGATGAAGCCGATCAACATCGGCGCGATGGGATAACCGAATTTGACCATGATATAACCCAGCACCCCAAAGCCCAGCATGACGAACACATCAAAGGTGCTCGACGTGGTGACCAAT
>JADHTD010000098.1 GCA_016776525.1 Rhodospirillales bacterium | reverse complement strand
CGGCGCCGTTCCATACCCACGAGGATGTTCCCGACATGACCGGCCAGCCGGCCGAGTAAGCGGGAACAGGGCAAAGGGGACCGGTATGGCGAAAAACCAGCGAAAAAACGGCCTCACTGCCGTTGTCCTGCTGTCCGTTGCCGGCGGCATGGTCGGGCTGGCTTTCGCTTCGGTCCCCCTTTACCAGCTGTTCTGCCAGGTTACCGGATACGGCGGTACGCCGAAAACCGGGGCCGACGTGCAGGCGGCGGAATCGAAGGGACAGGCCGACAAGCGGATGATCACCGTCCGCTTTGACGCCAACGTCAATTCCTCACTGCCGTGGCGCTTCCAGCCGTTGCAAAAGGAAATCACCCTGCAAGGCGGTGAACAAACCCTGGCCCATTATTCGGCGCAGAATATTTCCGACCGGGACATTACCGGCACCGCCTCTTTCAATGTGACGCCGTATAAGGCCGCCATCTATTTCAACAAGATCGACTGCTTCTGCTTTACGGAACAGAAGCTGGAACCGGGCCAAGTCGCTTCGATGCCGGTTTCCTTTTATGTGGATCCGGAGATATTCGACGATCCGAACACCCGGGAAGTGAAGACCATTACCCTTTCCTACACCTTCTACCGGGTCAAACAGGAAAAGGACGGAAAGGGAAAACTGGAAGCCAAGGCGGCAAGCAATCCGCCAGCTGAGAAAGAGCGCGGAAGCTGACGCGGCAACGGTTAAAAGAATTTGTTTGAGTAATTTAAGACTTTTTGGAGTGCATTCATGTCAAGCGAAGTAAAAAAACATCCCTGGCACATGGTGGAGCCAAGCAAGTGGCCCTTCGTCGGCACGATTGGTGCCTTCGTGGCGGCTATCGGCGGCGTTTGGTACATGCAGGAAGGCCCGATCTGGGGCTTCCTGCTGGGTGTTTTGATTATTCTTTACACCATGTTCGGTTGGTGGCGCGATGTGGTCAACGAGGCCCAGTCCGGCGTTGACCATACCTCGCCGGTACAGCATGGCCTGCGCTTCGGCATGGTGCTGTTCATCGTTTCCGAAGTGATGTTCTTCTTCGCCTTCTTCTGGGCCTATTTTAACGCCAGCGTGCCGTTCCTCGGCATTGCCAGCGGCGTCTGGCCGCCGGAAGGCGTGGTGCCGTTGGAAACCTGGGGTCTGCCGTTCCTCAACACGCTGATCCTGCTGACCTCGGGCGCCACCGTCACCTGGGCGCACCATGCGCTTCGGGTCAACAACCGCAAACAGTTGATTATCGGCCTGGCCCTGACGGTTTTCCTGGGTTTCCTGTTTATCGGCACCCAGGCTTATGAATACGGCGAAGCGGCCTTCGGCTTCAAGGACGGCATTTACTCGTCAACCTTCTACCTGGCGACCGGCTTCCATGGCTTCCACGTGTTCGTCGGGGCCTGCTTCCTGACGGTATGCCTGTTCCGCGCAAGCAAAGGCCATTTCACCTCCGAACAGCATGTCGGTTTCGAAGCCGCCGCCTGGTACTGGCACTTCGTCGATGTGGTCTGGCTGTTTCTCTTCACTTGTGTCTACTGGTGGGGCAGCTTCGGGCACGTGCCTTCGTAACCCCCCGCATCTGACCTGAATTAACGAACGGCCAAGCCTTTCCGGTTTGGCCGTTTCGCATTATAGGTAGGGAACGATACCTTAAGAATTAAAGAGAGCGTTTTGAGCGACATTAAAAACCCCGGCAACACCAACCCCTTGCTGGCCGGACTGCGCGGCCGCTGCCCGCGGTGCGGGACGGGTAAGCTGTTCGATGGACTGCTGGACATAACCGACCAGTGTAGAGAGTGCGGTTTGCAGTTTTTCGGGGCTGATGCCGGAGACGGCCCGGCGGTGGCCGGTATTTTCATTCTTGGTTTTGGCGTTGTCGGATTGGCCTGGATGTTTGAGCTGCTCGTACAACCACCCTTGTGGGTGCACGCCGTTGTTTGGACGCCGGTAATCCTGGCCAGCACCGTCGGTTTTCTGAGGCCGCTAAAGGGGCTGACGGTCGGTTTGCAATATAAATACCGGGCCGTCGACGAACCGGAAAAATTGGGGGGACAGTAGGGTGCTCCAAAGCCAGCCGTTGACCGGCAGCGAAGGCCCCTTAAGATAAGATCATGACAGAGAATACATATTTTAAACCGGCCGGGACCGAAATCTATACCCTTCCGGTCAGGATAAAAATTGTTTCCGTCGATCGTTCCGGTCGCTGGCTGGCGGCCGGTTGGCATGATGTCTGGAAGTCGCCGGCCATCAGCCTGGCTTATGGCGGCTGCTTTGTGCTCATCAGCTTCATCTTTTCCTTCGGCTTGTTCGAACAGGGCTATGGGGCCCTGGTCTTGCCCTTGGTCGGGGCTTTCGTCCTGATCGCGCCAATTCTGGTGGTCGGTCTTTATGAAATCGCCCGCCGCCTGGAAACCGGTGAGCCGGTATCCTTTGGCATTATTTGGAACGTCTGTTGGGGACATGCCAGCCAGATTGCGGCCATGGGCGTGGTCATGATGATTTTCTGTTTTGTCTGGATATTGCTGGCCATCGTCCTCTTCGCCCTGTTCTTCAATCAAGGCGTGCCGCCGCTGGATCAGTTGGCCGGGGAAATCCTGTTTTCTCTGAAAGGGGCTGTGTTCCTGGCCATCGGTACGGTCCTGGGGGCGGTTCTGGCAACCGGTATTTTCGCCATCAGCGCCGTCTCGATCCCCATGCTGCTGGATATAAAGATTGATGTGATCACGGCCATTGCCATCAGTTTCCTCGCCGTGCGCGCCAACTGGAAGGTGATGATGGGGTGGGCGGCGATGATCGGGATGATTTCATTCGTCGCCCTGGCCAGCTTTTACGTCGGCCTGGCAATCGCCCTGCCGATGCTGGGCTATGCCACCTGGCATGCCTATCGGGACCTGATCGAGCCGATCTGAAGTCTCATCCGGCTTTCGTTTCTTCGTTGACCGAGGGGCCGTTGGCCCTTTTCCTTTTGAGCAGGGCATAAACGGTTAAGGCGCTGAAGATGCCGAGCGCCGGCAACAGGACATAATCGGCAAAGCCCAGCCAGGCGGAGACGCCGAGCGCGCTGAAGGTAAGTACCAGCAGTGGCGTGAAGCAGCACAGGCCGGTGAGGACGACGCCGATAATGCCGGTTTTCAGCACGGGATCCTTGTTCATGTCTATGCTTCCCGATTTTCAGCAGCAGGCATTGCGGCTGTTTTCCTGGACCGGCGGGCAGGGAACAGTGCCGTAGGAACAAAAAACGCAGCAATCCCCCGGCTTGGGTTTGAGAAGCTCGCCGCAGGATGTGCAGTCATAAAAGAACTGGCAGGCATCGGTCGGCATTTCCTCCGCCTTTTCAAAGCCGCAATGGGGACAGGTGAGGACCGAGGTCAACTCAACGGTTTGTTCGTTCATTGATCCACTCTATCCCATGAAAGAGACCATCATCCAACCCCTACGGTTGAGGGCCGATAGTGCAGGATTAAGGGCCTGTCCGGCGAATCACTTTACTGTGACGGCATGCGGCCTGTCGCCGCATAATTTCGTATGACGGTTGTTTGCCGGGGCAGGTTTTTCAGGGCATAGTATGTCCATGAACAAGGGTGCTCACAATCAATCCCGGGAAGAAACCAGCCGGACGGTTTCCGAAGAACTGGAGCTGCTGGCCGTCATGGGTCAGGACTTTGCCGCCTCGCTGGATATCGAGGAAACATTGTCCCGTGGCCTGCAAAGGATCACCGATTATGTCGGGGCCCAGGCGGGCGCCGTTTTCGTCTTAAGTGATGATGGCACGACGCTGACCTGCACGGCCTGTTCGGGGCCCATCGATGTGGTCGGGCTGTCCCTTGGCAGCGACGAAGGCATTGTCGGGCGTTGTGTGCAGAATAATATTCCTGAAATCGTCCGCGATGTCTCCAAGGACCCGAATTTCTTTCAGGCTGCCGATGAAGTAACGGGGTTCGAGACACGCTCCTTACTGTGTGCCCCCCTCAGCGTTAAAGACCAGAAAATCGGCGCCATTGAGCTGGTCAATAAAAGCAGTGGCGACGGCCTGTTTGATGAGACGGACCTGCATCTGCTGCAATCGCTCAGTTCATCGGCGGCCCTGGCCATCATTAATGCCCGCATGGCGGAAGCCCTGGTCGAACAGGAACGGGTGCGCCGTGAACTGGAACTGGCCGCCGAAATCCAACGCAGCCTGCTGCCCGACCCGGGCGGCGATGATTTTCCGGTCTGCGGCATTAACTTTCCGGCCCGCACCGTATCCGGTGATTTCTATGATTTTTTCCCGCTTGAGGACGGCCGCATCTGTTTCAATTTGGGCGACGTTTCCGGCAAGGGTATGAATGCCGCCCTGCTGATGGCGAAAACCGCCAGCCTGTTCCGCTGTCTGGGCAAAACCATCCACCAGCCGGGACAGTTGATGGCCCGCATCAATGCCGAAATCTGCGAAACCGTCACCCGCGGCATGTTCGTGACCATGGTGGGGGGCGTCTTCGACCCCCGGACCGGCAAGGTCGTGCTGGCCAATGCCGGGCATGAACCGCCCTTATTCCGGCGCACCGACGGAAGTTATGAGCCGGTCCCGGCGCAAGCCCCGCCCATCGGCATTTCCCCGTTCCTCACCGGCAGCAATGATTTCCCCGAAACCGAAATTCAACTGGAAAACGGCAGCCTCTATATCTTTACCGATGGCGTCACCGAAGGCTATTTGGAAAACGGCGAGGAACTGGGCGCCGAAGGCCTTCAGGAGCGGCTCACCGAGTATACCGGGCTGCCCATCGGCGAACGCCTGCAAACGGTGCTGTCCCCCTTGAAGCGGGACGATGTCGCGCTGCGCGACGATTTGACCCTTTTGGTTATCGAAGACAACAACACCGGCCACGCGGAACAGGTGGTCCCGCCCGCAGGGGAGGAGACCGTGCCGAAGAAAATTTTATCCCTGCAATTCCGGTCTCAGGCTAAAAACCTCAAGGGGGTGCGCAGCGCCATAACCGGCGCCGCCATGATGAGCGGCTGTTCCGAAGCCGCCTGTCAGGATGTGGTGATCGCAGTCGACGAGGCCTGCCAGAACGTAATCCGCCATGCTTATAACGGCGACGATAACGGCGCCGTGGAACTCGATGTGCTACGCGACGGCGACGATTTGGTTGTTGAACTGAGGGACTACGCGGCGCCTGTCGATGTCTCGAAAATCAAGCCGCGGGAACTGGATGATGTCCGGCCGGGCGGTCTCGGCACCCATTTTATCCGGGAAGTGATGGACACCGTGGAATTTTTACGGCCTGCCGACGGTGAAGGAAATTTATTAAGGATGGTGAAACGCATCGCATAAACGTCTATAAACATTCCATAAAGAAGGTTTCGAAATGAAACATGAAATAAAAGAAGAAGGCGGCGTCATCGTCATTGCCCTTGAGGGAGACGTCGACCTGGAGAGTTCTCCGGAGGCACGCAAGGTTCTGCTCGACTGTGTCGGACGGAAAAGCCCCATATTCGTCGACCTTTCCGGTGTTTCCTATATCGACAGTTCCGGGGTCGCGTCCCTTGTCGAGGCCCTGCAAACGGCCCGCAAGGCCGGCTTCGGCATGTCCCTGGTCGCCGTCAGCCAGGATGCCTTGAGGGTTCTGCAACTGGCGCACCTGGATAAGATTTTCCCCATTTTCGACACCCTGGAGGATGGTCTCGCCGCAGGCTGACCGGACCCGTTCAATGAATTCAGGCGAGCAACAATCCTCCATCGGCCGGTTCATCGAACGGATCGGACACAATGTCGTTGTCGGCATCGAGGAAATCGGCAACGGCGGGGTTATGGTTGTCGAGAGTTTCTACTGGCTTTTTTTCGGCCCCCGCCTGAAACAACCCGTGCGCTTTAGTGCCGTCATTGTGCAAATGGTGGAAATCGGCATTCAGGCGATCCCCCTGATCGCCATGATGGCCGGGACCATCGGCGCCATGATGGCCATGCAGAGTATCTACATGCTTCGCATATTTGGGGCCGAGTCGCAGGTAACCTACGGCGTTGCGTTCTCGGTCGTCCGGGAATTCGCGCCCCTGATCACCGGTATTCTGGTTGCGGGTCGGTCCGGTTCGGCCCTGGCGGCGCGTCTGGGAACCATGAAAATATCCCAGGAAATTGATGCCCTTAAAGTAATGGGAATTAATCCGGTGCGCTTCCTGGTCGTGCCGGCCCTGTTGGGCATGATTGTTATGGTGCCGGCGCTGACCATCTTCAACATGATGGTCGGCCTGCTCTGCGCCGGTCTCTATATCAATGCCGATTTGGGCATATCTCTGGCTGCCTATTCGGAGCAGATCATCGATATTCTATCAGTAGGAGATGTCATCCACGGTGTCGGGAAAAGCGCTATTTTTGCGGTCCTCATTGCCATGATCGGGGTCATTAACGGGGCCTCCGTTACCGGCGGAGCGGAAGGCGTCGGTAAGGTGACGACCCGCGCCGTCGTGCAGGCGATTTCCGCTATTATCGTAACGGATATGTTGTTCGCTTTTATGGCGACGAGGTAAGAAATCGTGAGTGAAACGAAAACAGTCATCGAAGTCGAAAATCTCGTCACCCATTACGGCACGCGTAAGATCCTCAATGATGTGTCGATGAGTGTCGCCGAAGGCGAGGTCATGGTCATCATGGGCGGCAGTGGATCCGGCAAAAGCACGCTGCTGCGTTATATGATGGCGCTTGAGCGCCAGACGTCGGGCACCATCAAGCTGCTTGATCAGGATATCGCCAAGCTCAATCAGCAGGAGATGTTCAACCTGCGCAAAAAGATCGGCGTCGCCTTCCAGGGCGGAGCCTTGTTCAGTTCCATGACTGTCGGCGAGAATATCATGCTGCCGCTCTATGAGCATGCGGAACTCGATATAATGACGATGGAGATCATGGCTCGCATGAAGCTCGAGGTCGTCGATCTGGGCGGGTTTGAAAACCTGATGCCGGCGGAACTATCGGGCGGCATGATCAAGCGCGCCGCTTTTGCCCGCGCTGTCGTCATGGACCCGAAACTGTTGTTTTGTGACGAGCCTTCCGCTGGCCTCGATCCGGTCGTGGCATCGGCGCTCGATGACCTGATCCTCAAGCTGCGCGACGCCATGGGCATGACCGTCGTCGTCGTCACCCATGAACTGGAAAGCGTCTTCAAGATTGCCGACCGCATCACCGTCCTCGACAGGGGGGAAATCCTTTTCATTGGCACGGTGGATGAGTTGCGCAACCATCCCAGCGAACGTATACAGAATCTGCTCAACCGGCGCGCCGAAGACGATGCTATCGACCCCGATGAATATCTCAGCCGGTTGACAGGCGAACCCAAGACAGGAAGTGCGACCTTATGAAGAGCAGTAAAATCAACTATTTCATCGTCGGCTGTTTCGTCATCGCCATGGTTGTCGGGCTGGTCATTTCTGTTGCCACCTTGACCGGACGGACCGGCGCCACCGATGCCTATTACGTTGTTTACAAGAATGTCACCGGCATCAAGTTCGGCACCCAGGTTCTTTATGAAGGCTATCCCATCGGCCAGGTGGAAAAGGTGACGCCGCAGGATAAAGACGGCCGCATGCAGTTCCGGGTCGATCTGTCGGTAACCGAGAACTGGCGCATCCCCGACAACAGCAAGGCCCACATCGCGGCGCCCGGCCTGTTGTCGGCCCTGACCCTCAGTATCGCTGCCGGTGACAGTCCGACCCCGTTGAAGCCCGGCACCATGATCGTCAGTCAGGAAGCGTCCAATATTTTTGCCGTCATGTCGTCGGTGGCCACGGAAGTCACCGATCTGGCGCAGAACAGCATAAAGCCGATGCTCGCTACCATCGACAGGGCGGTTAATGACTTCAGCTCCCTCCTGCAGGGCGACGGCAAAGGCCTGATCGGCGACGGCAAAGCCCTCATCGGGGACAGCCAGGAGCTGTTGGACAAGCTGCTGATCGTGGCCAACGATCTCAGTACCCGCACCCCGAAAATCGCCGATGACATCGAAAACTTTGCCGGGCGCATGGTCAAAATCAGCAGCGAAGTGGAAAAAGTGCTGTCGCCGGACAACCGTTATCTCATTGAAACAATTCTGGCTGACCTGGGTGCTGCCACCGGTAATCTTAATAACCTGGCCGTAACCATGGGAAGCCTGGTGCAGGACAACAAACAGGATATCGACAAGTCGGTCGATGACATGCGGTATGCGATCGATTCCGTTTCGCGCCATATCGACGCCATTAACCAGAACCTGGAAGGGGCGGCGCGCAATATGTACGAGTTCAGTCGCCAAATTCGTCAAAACCCGGGCCTGTTGCTGGGCGGCACACCGCCGAAAGATCAGGCTGTCGGTCAATGATGGTGACGGGGAGAACGCCAATGTCTGCACGTAAGAACATTAAAAAACCATTGTGGGCGTTGATGCTTATCGGCGGCTTGGCTTTGGCGGCCTGTGCCCAACCGGAAGTGCCGCGCGACCAGTTTTACCGTTTGGTGGCGGCTAAGCCGGAACAAAGCGCGCCGAATGTTTTCAGCGGTATTCTGCAAATCGACCGTTTTGTCGCCGATGGGCTGACCGCCGGCCGGCCGATCGTTTTCAGTATCAGCGGCCGCCAGCATCAGCTTCAGGAATACCATTATCATTTCTGGACCCAGGCGCCGACTATCATGCTGCGCGACGAACTGGTCGCCTATCTGCGCCAAGCCAAGGTCGCCCCGTCTGTGGTCACCCCGGATATGCGGGTTGCGGCGAACTACGTTATTTCCGGCAAAATCCGGCGGCTGGAACGGGTTGACGGCCCGCCGACCCGTTCCGTTGTCGAACTGGAACTGGCCGTCAGGCGCATTAAAGGGGAAAAGCTTCTCTTATTGCGCACCTACCGGGACGAGGTGCAAACCGCCGACAGTACAGTCAGCGCCACGGTTGATGCGCTGAATGCGTCGCTCAACAAG
>JADHTD010000097.1 GCA_016776525.1 Rhodospirillales bacterium | reverse complement strand
CATGACCCGGCCCGACATGTCGCCATAAAGGGCATAGTTCGACGAAAAAACCCGGATATCATGCCGTTGGAGCAGGGGACGCACCTCGAACAGGGCGGCCCCCATGGGAATGCCTAATGCCTTGGCCTCATTGGAGCGCGCAATAACGCAGCCGTCGTTGTTGGACAGCACCACCACCGGCCTGCCCTCCAGCGACGGATCGAAGACCCGTTCGCAGGAGGCATAGAAATTGTTGCAGTCGAGCAGGGCAAAAAGGGGGGTCATTTTATATCTATTCCTGACTCGACCCCAACCCAACCGCACCTGGAACGAAGCGGAGCGGAGTGACTAGCAACCAAGTGGGAGCGCAGCCTGTCCGGCGCTTGAGGACAATAACAAAACAATTCCTGACTCGACCCCAACCCAACCACACCCGGTTTCTAGCGGCGCTCGAAACGGCGGACGGCGCCGGTCACCACCCCCCAGATGACGCAGTCCCGGTCGCCGTCGATGGGCAGGTCGGGAAAATCCGGGTTTTCGGCAGCCAGCCGCCAGCCGCCGCCCGACCGGCAGAGTCGCTTGACGGTCAACTCCCCGTCGAGCACGGCGATGACGATGTCGCCGGTTTTGGCTTCGATGCTGCGGTCGACGATCAGCATATCCCCCGGATGGATACCGGCGTTGATCATCGATTCACCGGCGACACGGACGATGAAGGTGGCCGCCGGGTGCGGAATCAGGTGTTCGTTGAGGTCGAGGCGGCCTTCCACGAAATCATCGGCGGGCGACGGGAAACCGGCCGCAACCGGCGAGGCGAAGACGCGCAGCGGCCGGCGCACCGCCGACAGGGCGGTGGCCCGGAGGCTGCGGACAGAGGCGCTTCCAGAAAAGAACATAAATAGAACATACCAGAAATCCCAGTGATATATCAATAGGCAAGGAAAAGGCCGTTTGCCGCACGGCAATCCGGGGAGGCGCCGGTAAAGGCTGATCCGGCCCGGCCAAGCGAGACCGGGGCTTGCCTGCTTTCCGGAAAGGCCTTAAATCAAATCTATCGGGCCTGGTTTACTGCGGGCGGCTTCTAACCAAACATTAACCGCCGCGACGTCATAATCGTGCCTTGGTAGTGTCGGAAGAAATGATCGATGAGCATCAGGATCGCAGGATTTACCCACGGACACCAGCGCAAGGACCGGCGCCTGGAACTGGCCCTGCGCGTCGAGATCGAAGGCAAAATCTATAAAACCATCGACTGGAGCCTGGGCGGCTTCATGGTCGAAGGGTATGAAGGAAAACTGGAGGGTGGATGGGAGGTCCGCGTCGAATCGATCGGCCTCGAACAGGGCGATCTGGTGCGGCTCGGTGCCCCGGCCCATGTTGTCCGGGTCGATAAGAAGAAAAAAAAGCTGGCCATCGCCTACAACGGCCTGTCGTCGCGCACCTATGACATCCTGGAAGGGCTGACCATGGGGAAAATACGCCGTCCGAAGTCGTAAAAAGCCCATAAACGGGGCCTAAGAGCCACCTTTCCCTTATTTTTCCAATTTTGAAAATTCCGGACAAAATCAGTTTCCGTCATGCTGTCGTCATACGGCGCGGTTAGGATTCATCGCTTAATGACCGCTGGGTAAGGCCCTGCTTGCGAAAACAGGGCTTGAAGGTGAAGGGCAAAATGGAATCCAGGCGCTATGTTCTTAACGAACGCCGCCGGCATCTGCGGGTTGAAGACCTGCCGATGTCGATCTCGGTCGATGGGGAAACCTATGATTCCGTGAACTGGAGCCTGGGCGGCTTCATGGTCGAAGAATACGACGGCAACCTAACGCCGGGGGCCCTGCTGAGCGTCCAGGGAATGGGCCAGGCGGGTGGCGCCCTGGAACAGGTTGAAGTCCTGGCCCGCGTTGCCTGGAGCGACGCCTCCCAAAAGCAATTGGCGGTGAACTTCCTGGACCTGGATGAGCGGGCTTTCGAGGCTTTTCAGGTGATGATGGACTGTTGGGTGGACCGGCTCAGCAAGGACATCGTTGCTTCTCATTGTTGAGGCAAAATATCTATTCGGCCCAACACCTTAAACAGCAGTTATCTTAGTGGTAAGGCGACAACCGGACGGCATATGTCCGGTTTTTATTTACCGTAAAGCTCGTCCGGATCGATCTCTACTGCAGCGATTTCAGCCGTTTTACCGTCCCTGACCGCATAGAAGAAGCAGTTGCGCCGCCCGGTGTGGCAGGCCACGCCTTTCTGGTCAACCAGGGCGAGGATGGTGTCGGCGTCGCAATCCCAGCGGAAATCCTTCAGGTGCTGTTCCTGGCCGGAGCTTTCCCCTTTGCGCCAGAGTTTGCCCCTGGAGCGCGACCAATAGCAGACCCGCCCCGTCTTCAAGGTTTCGGCAACAGCGTCGGCATTCATCCAGGCCATCATCAGAACCTCACCCGTATCATGTTGCTGGGCGATGGCGGGAACCAGGCCATCGGCGTTGAATTTAATGGCCTCGACGACCTCCGCCGGGTCGATGGAGCCGGGCTCGAAAATATCCGCTTGGTCGCTCATGCAAAGGGTCTCCTGAAAATCGGGTTCTGGGGCGTCTACATCGGCGTTTGCGGCGGTCCTGTCAACCACCAACTTGACGGACAAGGAAGCCGAAATGACGGTCGAGGGTGGTAAAAGCGGCTGCGGGGAATGCCTCTGATTTGGATGCTGTGTTAATATAAATATTTAATATAAACAAAAAGGTAAAATTATTATCTAATGTTATAAGTTAACTAAAATCTGCTGAAAAAGCATTGGCTTTTCAGTAATGTTATAATATAACATGTTTAGCTTATCCCGACACAGGATTTAATCGGCAGCTGACGCGACAGAGGATCCGCCATGGCGACATCTTTCGGTAAAAAACAGACAGAACCGTTCCCCGCCCACGATCATGACCATCGGGGGTGTGTGCAACAGGCTTTGGACCGGGCCGCCGTGGTCTGTTCCGGCCGGGGAGCCCGCCTCACCGAGCAACGCCGCCGGGTGTTGGAACTGGTGTGGAGCGGCCACCGCCCCCTGGGGGCCTACGATATCCTGGAAGCCCTGAGCGGAGAAGGCGGCCGGGTGGCGCCGCCTACCGTCTACCGGGCCCTTGATTTCCTACAGGAACAGGGGTTGGTCCACCGTCTGGAAAGCCTCAACGCCTATGTCGGTTGCTGCGCCACCGATGATACCGGCCATGCCGGACAGTTCCTGATCTGCCAAAATTGCGGGGTGGCGGCGGAAATCGCCGATACCCGTATCGAGGCGGCCATCCGCGACAGCGCCGCCGAAGCCGGTTTTGCTATCGCCCGCCCGACCATCGAAATAGAGGGGATGTGCCCCCATTGCCGGACCGGCGATGCTTAGCAAAGGAATTCTTAGTGCCTTCCAATTCCGATATCCTCATTGAAGCCAAGGGGGTCGACCTGTCTTTCGGCGGTGGCGCGGTTCTGAACGGTGCCGGGGCGGCGGTGCGGGACGCTGAAATCGTCACCATCATCGGCCCCAACGGTGCCGGAAAAACGTCCCTGGTGCGGGTCATGCTGGGTTTGTTACAGCCGCAAAAGGGTAAGATTTATCGCCAGCCGGGATTGCGCATCGGTTACGTACCGCAACAGCTCAGCCTCGACCCGGCCCTGCCGATGACCGTCTGGCGCTTTATGGCCCTGGGTGTGACGCGGGGCGGCCGGGGGGAACGGCGTCGCGCCGCCCTTGAGGAAGTCGGCGCCGGTTCGGTTATCGATAGGCCCTTGCAGGAACTTTCCGGCGGTGAACTGCAACGGGTTCTGCTGGCCCGCGCCCTGTTGCGGCAACCCCGCCTGCTGGTCCTTGATGAACCGGTGCAGGGCGTCGACGTCACCGGCCAGGCTGAACTGTACCGGCTGATCGGGCGCATCCGCGATGCCCGGGGCTGCGGCGTGTTGATGATCTCCCATGATCTGCATCTGGTGATGGCGGCAACCGACCATGTGGTTTGCCTCAACCAGCATGTGTGCTGCGCCGGGCATCCGGAATCGGTGACCCGTGACCCGGCCTATATTGAAATGTTCGGTGAACAGGTGGCCAAGACCATGGCCGTCTATCACCACCATCACGACCATGCCCATGACGCCGACGGCAATATCGTGCCGCTGGCCGATGGGGGTGCACAGGGGGAGGAAACAGCACAGGAGGATGGGGTCAAGCTCCAGTGAAAAGGCATGGATGATTTCCTGTTCCGCGCCGTTCTCGGTGGTCTTGGCGTGGCCCTCATCTCCGGGCCGCTGGGGGCCTTCGTGGTGTGGCGGCGCAAGGCCTATTTCGGGGCGGCGTTGTCCCATTCGGCCCTGCTGGGGGTGGCGCTGGGGTTGATCCTGGGGGTCAATCCGGTGGCCGGCGTGCTGGCCGTCTGTATCGCCGTCGCCGTCATCCTGGTTTTCCTGCGTCGCGGGCGGCAACTGGGCAGTGACACCATCCTGGGTATCCTGGCCCACGGCACCCTAGCCCTCGGGCTGGTCGCCGTGGCTTTCCTGGAAACCGTGCGGTTTGACCTGATGGCCTACCTTTTCGGGGACATCCTGTCGGTGGGTGTGGAGGATCTATGGTTGATCTATGGCGGCGGACTGGCCGTCGGAGTGGCCATGGCCGCCCTCTGGCGGCCCCTGTTGGCGGCCACCGTGCACGAGGAAATGGCTGTCGTCGAAGGGGTTAACGTGACCGCCGTCAGCCTAGCCTTCATGATTTTGCTGGCGGTGGTTGTGGCTTTGGCCATGAAGGTGGTCGGGATATTACTGGTCACCTCGCTGTTGATCATTCCGGCCGCCGCCGTCCGTCCCCTGTCGGTTACCCCGGAAGGTATGGCCGGATTGGCAGCCGTCGCCGGGTGCCTGTCCGTCGGTTTCGGGTTATGGGGGTCGATGGCTTTCGATTTGCCGGCCGGACCGGCCATCGTCGTCGCCGCTTTAATCCTGTTTTTCGTCAGTCAACTTATCCCGGGTGTTGGGAGGAAATAATCAAACAAATCCCGAACGGTCCGTAAGGACTGCGACGACGCATTTGCGTCAACGCATTGCGTTAAGCCGCTCAAAGCCCGCTTCCAAATCAGCGATCAGGTCGTCGGCGTCTTCCAGCCCGGCATGCAGGCGCAACAGGGTGCCGGTACCCGGCCACGGCGTGGCGGTGCGGATCTGTGCCGGGTCCGACGGGATCATCAGGCTTTCGTAGCCGCCCCAACTATAGCCCATGCCGAACAACTCAAAGCCGTCGAGCATGGCGGCCAGGGCCTCTTTCGGGGTTTCGTCGATGATCATGGAGAACAACCCGCTGGCGCCGGTGAAATCCCTTTTCCAGATATCGTGGCCGGGGCAGTCCGGCTGGGCCGGATGCAGGACCGTCTTCACCTCCGCACGTTGTTGCAGCCAACGGGCCAGTTTGAGGCCGGTTTCCTGATGCTGCCTGAGGCGGGGGCCCAACGTCCGCAATCCTCGTAAGGCCAGGTAACAGTCGTCGGGGGCCGCCGAATAGCCCAGGCCGGCCACCTGTTTCTTGATACGCTCGTAGAGCTTTTCGGGAGTCACGATCGATCCCATCATGATGTCCGAATGGCCGGACACGTATTTGGTGATGGCCTGAATGGAGATGTCGACGCCGTGCTCGAAGGGCTGGAAGAAGTACCCGGCGCTCCAGGTATTGTCCAACATGACCAGGCAATCGGCGCTGTGGGCGGCGTCCGCAAGGGCCGGAATGTCGGGCACTTCAAAGGTGAGAGAGCCAGGGGATTCGGTGAAGACCACTTTCGTGTTGGGCTGGATCAGGTCCTTGATCCCGCCGCCGATCATCGGATCATAATAGGTGGTCTCGACGCCGAACCTTTTCAGCAGGCCGTCACAGAGGCGGCGGCTCGGTGCGTAGACATTGTCGACCATCAGCAGGTGGTCGCCCGCTTGCAGGCAGGACAGCAGGGCCCCGGCGATGGCGGCCAGCCCGGAACAGGTGGCTATCCCCTTGTCGCCGCCTTCCAGTTCGGCCATGGCCTCTTCCAGGGCAAAGGATGTAGGGGTTCCCCAGCGGCCGTAATAAACCCCCGTATGCGGATGGCCGGCGGCTTTCTCCATTTCTTCCAGGGTCGGATAGAGGATGGTCGAAGCGTGATAGATGGGCGGGTTGACGATGCCGAAATTGGCATGCGGGTCGCGGCCGGTGTGATTGAGGCGGGTGTCTTTTTTCTTACCCATGATCGGCTTATCGCTCAATCGGCACGTCGTCGGCGTTGCCCCATTCAACCCAAGACCCGTCGTAGACGGCGGCATCGGTGTGACCCAGCAGGTACAGGGCGAAGACCGGCACGCAGGCGGTAACACCCGAGCCGCAACTGGCGGCGATGGGTTTGTTTAGGTCGACACCGGCTTTGTCGAACACCGCTTTCAACTCATCCGCTGAACGCATGGTGAAAAAGTTTTCTTTATCCATCAGCGTCGGCACCGGCACGTTGAGGCTGCCGGGGATGTGGCCCACATGCTTGGAGGTGCGGGGCTCGGCATCGGTACCGTCGAAGCGGCCGGGACTGCGGGCGTCGATCACCTGTTCGCGGCGGCTTTCCACATTGGCCAGCATCTGGCGCTTGTCGCGGACCAGGGTATGGTCGTGGCGCGAGGTAAAGTGTTTTTCCATGACCGTCAGTTTACCGTCCTCTATGGGGCGGTCTTCGCGTTCCCACTTCGGCAGGCCGCCGTCGAGAACGGCGACATCTTCATGGCCGAAGACCCGGAACATCCACCAGGCGCGGGCGGCGGCGCAATAACCGCCGTTGGCGTCGTATACGACGATGCGGTTGCCGTCGCCGAGCCCCAGTTTCCTCATCTTGGAAGAGAATTTTTCCGGAGAGGGCATCATGTGCGGCAGGTCGAGGGTGGTGTCCGCGATGTCGTTGATATCGAAGAAGACAGCACCGGGAATGTGAGCTTGTTCGTATTCTTCGTGTTCGTTGCGGTTCTGGGACGGCAGGAACCAGGTGGCGTCGACGACGCGCACATCCGGGGCATCCAGGTGTTGAGCCAGCCATTCGGTGCTGACCAAGGCATCGGGGTTGGCATAGTCCATGGCTTGACCTTTCCTGTTTGTTTTTTTGATTATTCCAGCCAATCGGGGATCGGCAAGCCTTTTCCCTTGAGAAACGCCGGATTGAACAACTTACTTAGGTAGCGGGTTCCGAAATCGGCCAGGATGGTGACGATGGTGTGGCCCGGCCCCAACTTTTCGGCCAGCCGCACGGCCCCGGCCACATTGATGCCGGTGGACCCCCCCAGGCACAGGCCTTCATATTTCAGCAGGTCGAAAATGTAGGGCAGGGCTTCTTCGTCGGGGATTTGGAAGGCCTCGTCAATGGGGGCGCCTTCCAGATTCTTGGTGATGCGGCCCTGGCCGATACCTTCGGTGATGGAACTGCCTTCGGCTTTCAGTTCGCCATGGGCGTAATAGCCGTAAATGGCCGAACCCATCGGATCGGCGCAGGCGGTGACGATATCCGGATTGCGTTCCTTCAAGGCCATGCTGACGCCGGCCAAAGTGCCGCCGGTGCCGACCGAACAGATAAAACCGTCCACTTTGCCGTCCGTTTGTTGCCAGATTTCCGGGCCGGTGGTTTCGAAATGGGCCCGGCGGTTGGCGATGTTGTCGAACTGTTGCGCCCAGACGGCGCCGTTTTCTTCTGTCTTCGCCAGTTCCTGAGCGATGCGTTCGGACACATGCACGTAATTTCCGGGGTTCTTGTAAGGAACGGCCGGAACTTCGCGAAGGTCGGCGCCGCACAGGCGCAACATATCCTTCTTTTCCTGGCTTTGCGTGTCCGGGATGACGATCACGGACTTGTAGCCGAGGGCATTGGCGACCAGGGCCAAGCCGATGCCGGTGTTGCCCGCCGTACCTTCGACGATGAAACCACCGGGCTTCAAGAGGCCGCGTTCCTCGGCGTCCTTGACGATGTAAAGCGCCGCCCGGTCCTTTACCGAACTGCCGGGGTTGAGGAATTCGGCTTTTCCCAGGATGGTGCAGCCGGTGGCCTCGGAAGCGGCCCGCAGTTTGATCAGCGGCGTGTTGCCGATGGTATCCAAAAATCCGTCACGAACGTCCATAGTGCCCTGTCAGCAATTTAGAGTGGTTCTCAAAGAGGGTGCAGACTAATGTCGCCGGGAGTAAGGATCAAGGCCCGGTATTGATTGTCCGGTAAACTGTTCGTGGGGGGCCATAAACCGCTTCAGGCCCGCCAGTCGCGGCGCAACCGTTGCCGGTTGAATCGGAACCAGTAGAGCGCAATAAGGGTCATGGAATTACGGATTTTTCCCGTATCCAGCCAGGAGAATGCTTCTTCAGGGTCAACAGTTAGGACCTTGATATTTTCATGTTCATCGGTAATGCCATGAATACCGTTGGCGTTGGCGGCATCGACTTGGCCGCAATAAAGATAGACGGATTCCGAACTGCCGCCCGGCGTTGCCAAATAATGGTGGATCATTTCCAGTTTACTGACGCTACAGCCCGTTTCCTCGACGGCCTCGCGGCGCACCACGTCTTCCGGGTCTTCACCGTCTTCAATAATTCCGGCCATCGTTTCAATCAACCAAGGGGAAAAGCCATCATCAAACCAGCGTGATTCCAGAGCCGCCAGGGCGCCAATCCGGAACTGCTCGATCATCACCAGCTTGTCCAGGTGTGGGTCATAGAGCAGGGCGGCGACGGCATGGCCGCGTTCGAAAACTTCCCGGGACATTTCACCGGACCAGCCGCCTTCGAAGAGTTTGTGCCTGAGCCGGTAATGGTCGAGCCGGAAATAGCCCTGGAAAGGCGTCGTTTTTTCGATGATCTCGATATCGTCTTTATTCATGGGTAACTCGTCGGTCGGTTTTATTGAGGGGTGGCCATGCTGATCATTCCGATGTCGATCAACCAGAATTTATTAGGGGTGATCGCCTAATT